>JAUNOI010000081.1 GCA_030531165.1 Lachnospiraceae bacterium | reverse complement strand
GAACCCACGTATCTAGCTTGGAAGGCTAGTGTTCTACCATTGAACTACACCCGCAAACATCGGGGTGACAGGATTCGAACCTGCGGCCTCTTGATCCCAAATCAAGCGCTCTAGCCAAGCTGAGCCACACCCCGATATTCTTAACTGCGTTTCCTCAACGCAAGAAATATATTACCACAGAAGATTTTCTCTGTCAACAAAAAATTTCAATTTTTTTGCATCAATCTTTTGCCTTTCCTCGAACAAAACTCCGATCATGCGATCGGAGTTTTGTTTGGGTTATACTTTTATTAAAATGTGAATAGTGATCGATTTACTTGGTATTCTGACGAATGCTCTGTGCGTATGGAACATTTTCCGCTACATCTTCTAAAGGTGTCACGCCTTCTTTTTCTCGTTTTTCCAAGAACTCTTTTAATTCCTGTGCCGGCATCTTCAAACCTGTATATAATTCAAATGCACCAGCTCCCTGCCATAACAGCATTCCTTTTCCACCAATGACATTTTCTTCTTTACATCCGTTTTCGAGTGCATCTGCCATTAATTTCGTCACTAACGGATTGTAGATAACATCATATACAACTAAATCTTCATTAAATACGGACATATCCGTTACAAGAGACTGTCCGTCTAACGCAGGTGCCATGCCGACTGAAGTTCCATTGATCAGGATATCCGATTCTTTAATCTTTTCATGTAATACATCCGTCTCTGCCAGAGGATGATATTCCATCTTACAAGGAACGCCGTCTGCCATCATACTTTCGCCAATCTTTGTTACCTTATCTAAACCTTCCTTGCTACGGTTAAATACAGTCACAGACTTTGCACCGTCCAATGCACACTGTACCATGATTGCAGTAGCTGCTCCTCCAGCTCCCAATAATACGATGTCTTTATCAACAATTGATACACCATGATCTTTTAAATCCAGGACAACACCCATACCATCTGTAATATGTCCTGTCAATACACCGTTATCATTCACGATTGTATTGACTGCTCCGATAAATTTTGCTGCCGGTGAAAGTTTATCCATATTACGGGCAACTTCCTGCTTACAAGGCATTGTTACATTACCGCCGCGCATATTCAAACGTCTCATCGCATCTAAAGAAGCTTTAACCTGGGATGCATCTGTATCAAAAGCTAAGTAAGCACAATCAATTCCGTAGTAGTCAAAACAAAAATTATACATAATCGGTGATCCTGAATGCTTAATTGGTGTTCCGAATACTCCTAATAATCTTGTTTTTCCTGAAATTCTTGTGTCCATAGTTTTTCCTCCAAATTTAATGTTTGTTTGTGTTTTGACTTTTTCACTTTAATGTTCTAAAGTGCTTGTTTCTGTTTCACACTTTACCACGTTAAAGTACTATTGTCAACACTTTTTTTGTACAAAAATAAATACAATCTCAGAAAATGAAATTTTCTATTTGCAATACGCGACAAAATATATTATAATAATATCAGTAATAGTTACTATTATTTTTTATACGAAGAAGGAGATTACTTATGAAGGATTTGAAAGGTACAAAAACAGAACAGAATTTATGGGAAGCATTTGCTGGTGAATCACAGGCGCGTAATAAATACACCTACTTTGCATCCGTTGCAAAAAAAGCAGGATTTGAACAGATTGCTGATATCTTTTTAGAAACTGCTAATAATGAAAAAGAACATGCCAAATTATGGTTTAAAGCTCTCGGCGGCGTTGGAGATACCGCACAGAATCTTCTTGCTGCAGCAGAAGGTGAGAATTATGAATGGACCGATATGTATGACCGTATGGCACAGGAGGCAGAGGAGGAAGGATTTCCAGAACTCGCTGCTCAGTTCCGCGGCGTAGGTGCAATCGAAAAACGCCACGAAGAAAGATACCGCGCATTACTGCATAACGTAGAAGCCAAAGAGGTATTTGAAAAGAGCGGAGTTACCGTTTGGGAATGCCGTAACTGCGGACACATCGTTGTTGGAACGAAAGCTCCGGAAGTATGTCCTGTCTGCAACCATCCACAGAGCTTTTTCGAGATTCACAAAGAAAATTATTAATAAAAACCGATTACGAGTACATGAAATTTGTTTCGTGTATATTAAAAAAGTCCCCGGCAACCTGTGCCGGGGATTTTTATGGTTGTATGGTTTGGTATTTTTATTACGTAATAACTTGATTTTTATACAATCTGCTCCCGCAGATGTTCTGCATCTAATTATAATATTGCCTCTACTTCTTCTTTTGTCGGCATGACACGAAGTGCGCCTTTTCTCGTCGTTACGATGGATGCTGCAGCATTTGCAAATGTCAGCATCTCTTTTAATTCTTCTTCGCTGTATTCTTTCCAGCCGTTTTCGAGAACATAATGCAGGATACATGCTCCAAATGTATCGCCGGCACCAGTTGTCTCAATCGTATTCTCCTGAATAAATGCAGGCACTTCCACGCGGCAGTTGTTTGTATATGCACGGCTTCCGTCCTTACCCATAGATAAAAGGATCAGTGGAATGTCATATGTCTCTTTTAATACAGCAATTCCTTCGTCAAAATCTTCTTTTCCGGTAAACCACTGAATCTCATTATCCGAAATCTTCAGAATATTGCAGTGCTGTAAGCCGTAATCGATTTCTCTGCGCGCATCATCCAAAGATGCCCATAAAGGTTCTCTCAGGTTCGGGTCAAAGCTCATCAGGCATCCTGCTTCTTCTGCAATTTCAACTGCTTTTTTCTGTGCGGATTTACAAGGTTCATCCGTCATAGATAACGAACCAAAGTGGAAGATTGTACTGTTCTTAATCAGATCTTCATCCAGATCATCCATAGAAAGCATCATATCTGCTCCTGGTTTCCGATAGAAAGAAAATTCACGGTCACCATCTTCTAACGTGTGTACGAATGCTAATGTCGTATGTACCTCATCATCTTTTTTTAATCCTCTTGTCTCAATTCCGACCTCTACCAATGCCTGTTCTAACTGATCTCCGAACATATCCTTACCGATCTTTCCGATAAAAGCAGCTTTATGACCAAGACGATTTAACATAGAAAGCACATTACATGGGGCGCCGCCCGGATTTGCTTCCAAAATTGGATTCCCCTGAGAACTCGTTCCATTTTCAGTAAAATCAATCAATAATTCTCCTAATGCTGTAACATCATATTTGCTCATGCTGTTATTCCCTCCTGTTCGCGACAAAAGTCACGAGTGTTCAGCGCTAACATAAACTACGCCATTAATAAGTTTCTTATATAGTGATCTCACTTCACACTTTCATATGCTAATTTTAACACTCATATCCCCATATACTAATATACGAATTAACCATATATTCACTTTGTTTTTCATATATTTTATACATTGTGACGGCAAGAAAAAAAGTTTACAATAAAACCAACGTAAAACAAAGCGAATCAATATAATTAGTTTAGGAGGAATTGAAATGGCTAATTTATCCCTGAAAAATATTCAGAAAATTTATCCAAACGGCTTCCATGCTGTACATGATTTTAATCTTGAAATTGAAGATAAAGAATTTATTATTTTTGTAGGTCCATCCGGATGTGCAAAGTCTACTACCCTTCGTATGATTGCCGGTCTGGAATCTATCACAGATGGTGAATTTAAGATTGACGGTGTTCTTATGAACAATGTAGAGCCAAAAGACCGTGATATCGCTATGGTATTCCAGAACTATGCTTTGTATCCACACATGACCGTATATGATAACATGGCATTTGCATTAAAGTTAAGAAAAGTACCAAAAGACGAAATCGATGAAAAAGTACGTGAAGCTGCTCGTATTCTTGGTCTTGACAAACTCCTGGATCGTAAACCATCCGCTCTTTCCGGTGGTCAGAGACAGCGTGTTGCTATGGGACGTGCTATCGTGCGTCATCCAAAAGTATTCCTTATGGACGAACCTTTATCAAACCTGGATGCAAAATTAAGAGTTCAGATGCGTCTGGAAATCTCTAAGATCCATCAGAGATTAGGCGCTACGATCATCTACGTAACACATGACCAGACAGAAGCTATGACACTGGGTACAAGAATCGTTGTTATGAAAGACGGTTATATTCAGCAGGTAGATACCCCATCGAACCTTTATAACAAACCTTGCAATTTATTCGTTGCAGGATTCATCGGATCTCCTCAGATGAATTTCTTTGATGCAGTATGTAAGATTAACGGAAAAGACGCTATTCTTCAGATTGGTAATAGTACATTCCCTGTACCAGCGAATAAAGCAAAAGCTTTAATTGATGGAAATTATAACGGCAAAAATGTTATTCTTGGTATTCGTCCAGAAGATGTTTCCGAAGCTACGGATGCTGATATCAAAGGCGGACAAACGATCAGTGCTGATATTAAGTTCCGTGAATTATTAGGAGCTGAAGTTTACTTATACTTCGATCTGGAAGGAACTCAGATGACAGCACGTACAAGTTCAAGCACCAAATTACAGATTGGTGACAAAGCGAAATTTGCATTAGATATGGATAAGATTCATATTTTTGACAAAGAAACAGAAGTTACTATTACAAATTAAAACCATATATTTTGATACATTTTATCATCTTTACCATAATACACCTGAAATCGCTTGATTTTAGGTGTATTCTCCCTTTATAGTAGAAATATACAGATACCATTTTCTATTGCAGAACATCAACGACTGGAGCAGATTATGAATTACGATCAGGAATTAGTAAAAACATTAAACGAACTAAAGAGAGTGACCGGATTAAATTTTTCCATTGAAATTGACGATGAAGACCAGACACCGGAGATTATACGGCAGATTCGCGGATTATCAAATGCCTATAAAGAAAAGAATAACAAGAATCTTGTTATAAAAAAATGGTTAACCGGCTCTATTTCTGAAGATGAATTTCTCGATCTGGCGAAAAAGCTGCACATCCCGATCGAAGAGAACAGAGTTCTGTATCTGATTACGATGGATGGAGCAGATAACAGCGAAATCATTACGATTTTAAAAAACATGTTTCCAAACAACTCAAATATCTGGCTGATTCCGATTAATGCCACACAGCTCGTTCTTCTTTACAGCTTTTATCGCATTGAACCGAATTTAAAAGAAAATGCTTATGCTATTTTAGATACTCTGAATACAGAAGCACTTGCACAGGTCAAAATTGCCTACAGTGAAGTAACCTCACATCTTTTGAAACTCCCGGTCGCATACCAACAGGCATGTTTTGCGATGGAAGTCGGTAAAATTTTTTATTGCAATCAGTCAATATATGGACATGATAACTTAGGCATCGGACGCCTTCTGTATGATATTCCTGATGTACTCTGCAAAGATTATATAAAGGAAAAGTTGAAGGATCCATTATCCTCTTATCAATCAACTGCCTTTGAAGCAGATATGCTACATACAGTTAACTGCTTTTTGGATAACAATTTAAATATTGCAGAAACTGCCAGACAGCTCCATATCCATCGCAACACCCTTTTGTATCGAATGGAACAGATCGAGAAGGAAACCAGTCTTGATATTCGCCAGTTTCATCAGGCGATGACTTACAAGATTTCATCTCTGATTTTATTAAAGCTGGCTGGAACGGATTCTGGCTCTTCCCGCGATTAAAATCGCGGGTTTCTTTCTTGTATAAAAAAGCTCTCCAACAAAATTTCCTTTATTGTATTTCATATATAGATGCTTCCCACGGTTTCAGAAGCATCTTTTTTAATGTACATGCCCCTTAACAGATCATTCGTATCTTCTTTCGCCTCCTCGCCCCGTTATCTTGTCCAGTTATTTACCCTTGTACACACAAAGGCTGTGCATGCCCAAAGACATGCACAGCCTGAATATACACTGATGTAATTATTTTATTTAACAGCACCTGATGTAACACCTTCTACGATGTAACGCTGTAAGAACATATACAGAATTAAGATCGGCAACATTGCTAATAATAAAGCTGCCATGATCAAACCGATATCCGTAGAGAATGTTCCGTAGAATACCTGTGTTGCGATCGGAATCGTATAAATTTCCTTCTTGATCAATACTAAAGATGGAAGTAGGTAATCGTTCCAGAATGCCATCGCGTCGATAATTGCTACCGTAGCAATCGTTGGTTTTAACAATGGGAATACAATCTTCCAGTATGTCTGCCAGCGAGAACATCCGTCAATTCTTGCCGCTTCTTCCAAAGCAATCGGTACGTTCGTATTAATTGCTCCGTGGAACATAAATACCGCCATCGAAAGCGAAAATCCAACATGCAGGAAGATCAGAGTCGCTCTGTGACCTAACAGTCCGAGAATACCACCATACAATGATACTAACGGAATCATCAGTACCTGGAAAGGAATAACCATAGATGCGATCATTAAACCGAACAGAAGTCCGCATGCTTTCCAGTTGTTACGAACCAATACATATGCTGCCATTGAGGAAAGAAGCAATGTAAAGATTGTAGAAGTAATCGTAACAATTGCAGAGTTTCCGAATACCGTCCAGAAATTCATCTTTTCCATCGCATTCGGGAAGTTTTCTAATGTAAATCCGTGAGCCCCGACAATCGCCAACGGATCGATCGTAATATCTGCTTTAATCTTAAATACATTGATAATAACTAATGCAAATGGAAAGATAAAGCAAATAAATAATACAATAAGTAAAAGAATCTTTAATACGCTTGCGATTTTTTGATTGCGTGCAGCTTTTTCATTTATATTTTCCATATTATGCTGACACCTCCGCTTTCTTTCCAACGTAAACCTGAAGGACACCGACTACCGCACATACGACGAACAGAATCAATGCTTCTGCCTGGCCGGTACCAAAGTTTTTATAGGTAAATGCCTGATTATACACATGCATCGCTGCCATTACAGAACTTCCGAATGGTTCACCCTTTGTCAAAGATAAGTTTACATCGTAAACCATGAAACATCTTGTCAAAGTTAAGAACATACACTGTACAAAAGAAGATACCATAAGTGGTACAGAAATATGTATAATCGTCTGCATATTGGTACATCCATCAATCTTAGCCGCTTCAATAACGTCATTTGATACGCTCATAAAGCCTGCTACGTAAATTAACATCATATAACCCGCATACTGCCATACTGATACGATGATCAAACACAGCATCGCACCCTTTGATGTTGCCAGCCACGATGTCGATAATGCACCGATCGAAAGAGATGTTCCGAGTGCAACAAACGCACGGTTAAATACGAATTTCCAAACGTAACCAAGTACGATACCACCGATTAAGTTTGGTACGAAGAAACCGGCACGGAAGAAATTCTGTCCTTTTACGCCGCTCGTAACAAGGAATGCTAAAATAAAGGCAACAACATTAACCAAAATAACGGAAATAATCGTATATAAAGCTGTTCTGCCGAGAGCCTGCCAATATACGGTATCAGCAAAAGCAGCACTATAATTTGCAAGACCTACAAACGGTTTCTCCAAAGATACGCCATCCCAGCTTGTAAAGGTAAGATAAAGACCATAAATAAATGGCACGATAACAACCGCTAAAAAGACGAATGTTGTAACTCCGGCAAACATCAGAAACTGTTTTGTTTTGTAGGACATAGTATTTGTATTCATATAAAATCCTCCTAAAACAATGCTTCAGCTAGGATCTTTCAGATCCTAGCTGACATTTTGAATCAACTGTTTTTAATGTTCAACAGGATCGGTAGATGACCAGTATGCTTCAACCTGTTTTGCAAATTCTGCACGATCAATTTCTCCGGAGAGATATTTCTGCATAACTGCACCAACTTTTGAATAATGATCATCCGGATCATAATCATAGTTTGGAACTAATGCGCCTTTATCTGCATATTCTTTGATAGATAATGACAATGGATCCAATGCGGATGCATCGATGTTGCTGAATGCAGGTACTAATGCACAAGTTTCTGTTAAGAACTTATTGCCGTCTTCTTCTGTATATAACCATGTTAAGAAATCTTTTGCAGCCTGGCGCTGTTCATCTGTTACGTTATCGGAAGAATCGATAAAGAAGTATTTAGAACCGCCGCCTACTAATTTTTCATTTGTTCCGTCATCTGTATTCTGAGGTACAGGCATTAATCCCATGTTCTCAGATGGTTCATATTCTTTTAATACGGACCAATCCCAGTTTCCGCCGAACATGAATGCGATTTCACCTGCAGCGAGTTTCTGTTCAGATGTTTCACGTTCTGCTGCAACCGGTGAATCAGCTGCATAGTTGTTTGCTTTTAATACATCAAATGTATCCATTAAAGAATTAAACTTTTCATTATTTGCTAAATCAGCTTTGCCTTTGTATAAAGACTGAACAAATGCTTCCACATCGTCCTGTTCTTCGTAGATTTCCTGGAAGAAGTGAGCTGCTAAAGACCAGTCTTCTTTCATGATTCCACAAGGTGCTTCCATTCCGCCCTTTTTCAGTTCTTCGATTAACTTTTTGAATTCATCTAATGTTTTGTATTTTGTAGGATCAAAGTCTTTGCCTGTAACTTTTTTGATCGCATCTGCATTATACATAAGTCCACGGCCTTCGATACATACAGGAACACCTAATACTTTGTCATCAACGCTGATCGCATAATCTGTATCTTTCAGATATTCCTGATCGCTTAAATCGATTGCATGATCCGGTCCTAAAGAGTAGATATCTTTTGCATCTACCATAGAAAGAACATAAGGTTCTTTTGAAGAATACTTGGATGCCATATGAGCTGCTACTGTATCGCTTGAGTAGTAAACTTCTATATTCACCCCATCATGAGATTTACTGTATTCCTTTGCCATCTCTTCAAACTGTGATTGAATCTCGCTCTTAGAGTTAAAGATCGTAACCGTTACACCGTCTCCTGAGCCAGAACCTGAACTTTTTGAACCTCCACAGGCTACTAACGTTGCCATCATGGCTACTGCAAGCAGAAGAGCCAAAATTTTCTTTTTCATGTTAAATTCCTCCTCAAATAACATTATAAACATGTACGTAGTAACTTCATCGGCTGATCGGACCGATCACTGTTACCTATTCCGCTTCCCTTCTTCTATATCTGTGCCGGCATACAAATATAAAATCAATATCATTTCCTCCATTTCCTTGCTTCAGGAGCAAATATATGAGAAACGTTTTACATAAATGATTTTACCACTATCCCTCTCTCTATGTCAATCATATTTGTTAATAATTTGTTATTTTTAACATTTTTTTGTTCATATTTTATATAAATTGCTCAAAAAACAATTTTTATAACTTTATAATTTTTTCTTTTTTCCAATCCTTTTCTTTTATTTTATTATCGGTTTCGCCGTTATAAATCTGTTCGCCGT
>JAUNOI010000080.1 GCA_030531165.1 Lachnospiraceae bacterium | reverse complement strand
TGTTTACTGGAAAAATATGAGCAGATGAATGAACAGGATGAGAAGCAGAGATTGATCATACAGATAAGGGGAGAAAGGATCTTTCTAATGCAAAGTGAGATTCAATATATGGAACGTAGTGAAAGAAAAACATATATCTATTCATATGACTGTGGACAAGAGCGTGTCATTGCCACTTCTCAAAAGATAAATGAACTGAGCAAGAAGCTGGATTCTCGGATTTTTATGAGATGTCACAACAGTTATATCGTAAATATCAATTTCATCTCTAAAATGTATCGGGAACACTTTGTTCTAAAAAATGGGAAAAGTATTCCCATTAGCAGGAGATATTCAAAAAAGATCAGGGAGAGGTTTTAATAAAAAATTTTTGTTTGATTAGTTGTATTGTTAATTGGAATATCGTCTTTAACAGGACATGGTAATAACAATAGGAAAACAGTTGTTGTAAAATAAAAGAATCATTTAACCGCCACTTCAAGATATATTTCAAGAGGTGGCGATTATTTTGGGAGTGTATCGTAGTAAATGGTTTACCGGATATTGTGAAATCATGTATAATATAATTATAATAGGAAAGGGAGGAATTTTATGCAAGTCTATTTAAAACGATTTTTTTGTGTGGTGTTATCGCTTATCATAGTGCTGCCTTTGTCTAGAATGGAGACATCAGTATTTGCAGCAGACGAAACAGTTACTGTTCAAATGACAGGGACTTATGGGCAGACAGAAGCAAGGAAGCTGCATTCTATGGTCAACCAGTTTCGTACCAGTAATGATGCCTGGTATTTAAATTCCGATAATAAGACAAAGACCGTTTGCAAGGATTTAAAAAAACTGAAGTATGATTACGAGCTGGAAAAGGCAGCGATGCAGCGTGCCATGGAGATCGCACTTAGTTTTAGCCATACAAGACCGGATGGAAACAGTTGCTTTACCGCATATGACCATTCTTCTGCCGCAGAAAATATTGCGGCTGGATATTCCAGTGCCAAAGCAGTATTTCAAGCATGGCAGGAGACAAATGAGGATTATGCCGGGCAGGGACATCGTAGGAATATGTTAAACTCCAATGTTACAGCTATGGGAGTAGGACATGTCAAATTAAATGGATATGATTATTGGGTACAGGAATTTAGAAATCCTGCGGGCAATCTGGAAGCGACAAAAGCGAATGATTCGAAAACCAAGGTTTCTGTAGACGTTCAGAAATCACAGATTACAAGTACAACGATAAAATCCTCTGTAAAAGACTGCAGCATTGTTGTCGGTGAGTCGCTTAAACTTCCAAGTATCAAGATATTGATCAAAACTGCAGATACATGGCCAGATCAGAAGATACCGGTAAAAACCAAGATCAAATGGAAGAGCGCGGATGATTTTTGTTTGGGAATTGAGAACAATAAGCTGATCGGAAAAGAAATCGGGCAGACGAAAATTACGGCATCGGCTCTTGGTAAAAATGTCAAGATAACAGTAAAAGTAAAACCAGAACAGGCCAAATTGAGATCTCTGAAAACGCTAAACGGAAAAAAGCTTAAAGTAACGTGGGCTCCAGATAAGAAAGTAAGTGGATATCAAATTCAGTATTCCACAGACAAGAAATTTAAGAGTGGGGCGAAAAGCATAACAATTGCAAAAAACAGTACGACTTCGAAAACGATTACAAAGTTAAAAAAAGGAAAGAAGTATTATGTAAGGATTCGTGCTTATAAGAAAGTAAAGATCAATTATGAGAGTCAAAAGATTTATGGCTCATGGAGTATTTCTAAACTCAGTAGCAAGATAAAATAATATCATTTCAGTCGACCATGAGAAAAGAAATAAAAGTTTTTCTGTAATCTTGAAAGAAAAGTAATATTCCTTATTATTACTAAATAATGAATATTACTTTTCATTTTTCTTAACAATTCTTAAATAACCGTGATTCTGTAGATTTGAGAACGTGCAAGTGTTAAGATATTTTTGTTGATTTATCATTAGAATTAGGAGGAAATGAGATGAATAATTTAAGCAAGAAGATCCTGACATTTTGTGTGGCTTTTCTTTTCTGTTTCTCATTCATTGCTGTTGTACATCCATCGACAGCGAGTGCGGCAAGTGTAAAACTTTCTTCAAAATCCGTCACATTGATCAAAGGACAGAAGAAGACGCTAAAAGTAAAGGGAACAAAAAAGAAAGTAACATGGAGCTCTAACAAAAAGTCAGTTGCAACGGTTTCTTCGAAGGGAAAGATTACAGCGAAACAAAAAGGAACTGCAACGATAACGGCGAAGGTTGCAGGAAAGAAGTTAAAGTGCAAAGTGCGGGTTGAAAAGCCGCATTTGAAAGATACATATGTTGCAATGACAACTGGCAGTACCAAACAGCTGACATTGAAAGGGACTTCCCAAAAGGTGAAATGGAGCACGAAAAAATCATCTATCGCAACTGTTTCATCAAAAGGAGTTGTGAAAGGGGTTAAAAGAGGTCATACAACGATAACGGCGACAGTTTTGGGTAAAAAGTACAATTGTACTGTAAAGGTAATCTCCCTAAAAGAGAATTATGACAAATTGAAAAATTTGATTTTGACAAAGGGGAAGACAGATGAGAATGGTGATTTCTATGTTCAGTATAGAAATCTGCAGGAAGATATAGATGCCAGTTCGACAGCGATATGTCGAATCACTTATGTTAGTGCGTCCGATCAGTATAAGTTCGAATACTCTATTGAGGCAAAAGAAGATGAGGATGAGATGAATTTATGCTGTGTGATGTATGTGAATGTTTTGAATTCCAATACAGCGAGTGTAGAAGTAAAGTGCTATGACAGCACAGATGGTGAGATCATCGGAAAAGCAAAATTTAACGCAACAAAACTGGATGTATATGATGAACTTGGAGATAAGTTTACAGTTACATCGACAAATCCAAAGGATAAAGAGAAGGATATCCAGGAAGAATGTGATGCATATTTTTCGTTAGGCTGCATGCTCTGGGACAGCTATTTGTATGATAAACTTGGTTTAGGCTTGGAGGACTTTGGGTTTTTGCAGTATGAGATGGAATAAATCAAGCGAAAATAGATAGTAAGATATTCGATTGAGAAAATTTATCAAAAACGGTGGAAAATGTACAATATGCATATTTCACCGTTTTTTTTTACTTGCAATATACCCCATGGGGGTATATAATGGGCGTAAATAAATTATAGGAGGAAGACTTGTATGGATGAAAAGAACTGCTGTCATAAGACGAAAGAGCGTTCTGAGAAAGAATATAAGAATCTGGTCAATCGATTGAATAGAATTGAAGGACAGGTTCGCGGTGTGAAAAAGATGTTGGAGAACGATGCTTATTGTGTGGACATTTTAACACAGGTAGCAGCGATTAATGCTGCGCTGAATAGCTTTAATAAGGTTTTATTGGCAGAACATATTCGTACATGTGTAGCAAGAGACATTCGCAATGGTGATGATGCAGTGATCGATGAATTGGTTTTGACTTTACAAAAATTAATGAAATGAGGGGTATTGGTTACACTATTATTTAGAAAGGCAGGATATGAATATGCAGCAATATAATGTAACGGGAATGAGCTGTGCAGCTTGTTCCAGCAGAGTGGAAAAGGTGGTATCTGCAGTTCCGGATGTTCAGTCAGTTTCAGTCAGCTTGTTGACAAATTCTATGGTTGTGGAGGGCGGTTCTTCCGCGGAAATAGTAAAAGCGGTGGAAGAAGCCGGATATGGCGCGTCATTAAAAGGTTCCGAAGCTCAAAAAAGTTCTTTGGTGGATGAAGCAGCGTTTGAAGATAAAGAAACTCCAAAGATGAAAAAGCGGCTGATTGCATCGCTCGTCCTACTGATTCCATTGATGTATGTATCTATGGGACATATGATGTGGGACTGGCCGGTTCCTACATTTTTTCATGGAAATCATGTGGCCATGGGCATTTATCAGATGTTGCTATCAGGTTTGATCATGGTGATCAACCAGAAGTTTTTTATTAATGGATTGAAAGGTGTGATTCATAAGGCACCGAATATGGATACTTTGGTTGCGATGGGATCAGGCGCTTCTTTTATCTGGAGCACGTATGCACTGTTTGCGATGACAGGGGCGCAGATGCGCGGCGATACTCATATGGTGATGACTTATATGCATGAGTTTTACTTCGAATCAGCAGCGATGATACTGACACTGATTACTGTCGGTAAGATGCTTGAAGCACATTCAAAAGGAAAAACGACAGATGCGTTAAAAAGCCTGATGCAGCTTGCACCTAAGAAAGCAACGGTTATCCGCGATGGAGCAGAAGTTGAGATGCCGGTTGATCAGGTGAAAAAAGGTGACATTTTTGTCGTTCGTCCCGGGGAAAGCATACCGGTTGATGGCCGTGTGATAGAAGGACATAGCGCGGTGAATGAATCAGCGTTAACAGGAGAAAGCATACCGGTTGATAAAGAAGAAGGAGATACGGTATCTGCTGCGACAATGAACCAGTCCGGTTTTCTCCGGTGTGGGGCAACCAGAGTTGGAGAAGATACGACACTTTCCCAGATTATTCAGATGGTCAGCGATGCAGCGGCAACAAAAGCACCAATTGCAAAGGTTGCGGACAGGGTGTCCGGGGTATTTGTACCGGTTGTTATTTTGATTGCGGTGATCACGATCATGATATGGCTGATTGCGGGGCAGGATGTTGGATTTGCGCTGGCAAGAGGTATTTCTGTACTGGTTATCAGCTGTCCATGTGCACTTGGATTGGCAACGCCGGTTGCGATCATGGTCGGCAATGGGCGTGGAGCGAAAAAAGGCGTATTATTTAAAACTGCAGTTTCTCTCGAAGAAGCAGGAAAAGTTGATGTGATCGCATTGGATAAGACGGGTACGATTACGAGCGGTGAACCAAAGGTAACGGATATTTATCCGGCTTCCGGATATTCAGAAGAGGATCTGATGCGGACCGCATATGCGCTGGAACAGAAAAGTGAGCATCCTCTTGCAAGAGCAATCGTCGATTATGCAGAAGAACACCAAATGAAAGAAAGCCCTGCAGGTGATTTTAAAGCTGTTGCGGGCAATGGGTTAAGCGGTACCATACGAGGGCATGAAGCTGCTGCAGGAAATCGAAAATTTATTGAGAACTATGCATTACTTTCCGATTCCGTTCGTATACAGGCGGAGAATTGTGCAAAAGAGGGAAAGACACCGTTGTTTTTTGCTTACAATGGAAAGCTAGTCGGAATGATCGCTGTGGCAGATGTTATCAAAGAAGATAGTCCACAGGCAGTCAAGGAACTTCAGAATATGGGAATTCGTGTTGTTATGCTGACTGGTGATAATCAGAGAACCGCAGATGCAATTGGAAATCAGGTAGGAGTTGATGAAGTAATCGCCGGGGTTTTACCAGATGGAAAAGAGAGTGTTATTCGAGAACTTTCGAAATACGGAAAAACAGCTATGGTTGGAGATGGCATTAATGATGCTCCTGCGCTTACCAGAGCGGATATCGGTGTTGCCATTGGAGCAGGCACGGATGTTGCGATCGATGCGGCTGACGTTGTATTGATGAAGAACAGCCTTCGCGATGTACCGGCGGCAATCCGTTTAAGCAGAGAAGTATTAAAAAATATTCATGAAAATCTGTTTTGGGCGTTTTTTTATAATCTGATCGGTATTCCTTTAGCAGCCGGTTTATGGTATCCTATATTTGGCTGGAAATTAAATCCGATGTTTGGAGCAGCTGCAATGAGTTTGTCGAGTTTTTGTGTTGTTACAAATGCACTTCGATTAAACTTTGTTGATATGTACAGCACCAAAAAGGATAAGAAAAAGAAATATAAAAAAGAAATAAGAAAGAAAGAGGTAATGGAGATGGAAAAAACAGTAAATATCAAAGGTATGATGTGTCCACATTGCGAGGCAACGGTGAAAAAAGCACTGGAAGGATTAGATGGAATTGAAACAGCAGTGGTCAGCCATGAATCCGGGACAGCTGTCATTACATTGAGTAAAGAAGTAGCAGAAGAGACGATCAGGGCAACAATCGAAGAAAAAGACTTCGAATACGTGTCAATGAAGTAAATATAAATAATCCTTGTTTTTAACGAAAGTTTTCCGGCCTTTTACAATATTGTATGGCGGAAAACTTTTGTGTTTTGATATGGATTTCATAATTGTCAGAGGAGGATGGTATATGAAAAAGGGATATATAGATCTTCATTTACATTTGGATGGCGCGATTACTCCGAAAATTGCAAGAAAACTGGCAGAGAAGGCACATATAAAATTACCGGTATCCGATGAAGAACTCGAATGCCGCTTGTCTGTGCCGGAGACTTGCGAAAATTTAAATGATTTTTTAAAATGTTTTCAACTTCCACTAACATTATTGCAGTCGGAAGAGACGATAGAAGAAGCCGTTTACTTGGTACAGGAAAATATAAAAAAAGACGGGATCATTTATGCGGAGATCCGTTTTGCTCCTCAACTGCATTGCGATGGAGGCCTGAATCAGGAGCAAGTTATTTTGTCAGCTTTAAAAGGATTGAAACGATCAGATTTGCCATGCAATCTGATTTTGTGCTGCATGCGCGGAGATGATACAAAAGAGAAGAATTTTGAAACAATCCGGCTTGCAGAAAAATATCTTGTCAAAGATTCCGGTGTTGTTGCCATTGATCTTGCCGGTGCAGAAGGATTATTCCCGACAAAGAATTTTTCAGAAGAATTTGCTGCGGCGAGAAAGGCGGGAATTCCATTTACGATTCATGCGGGTGAAGCTGATGGAGCAGAAAGTGTGAAAATGGCGTTGGAGTTCGGCGCTGTTCGAATTGGCCATGGCGTGAGGATTAAAGAAGAGGAAGAACTTCTGGAATATTTGAAACAAAAAAATATTTGCCTGGAAATGTGTCCGACTAGTAACCGTCAGACGAAAGCAGTTGGAGATATGCAGCAATATCCGCTGGCATATTATTTGAATAAGGGACTTCATGTTACGGTTAATACCGATGATATGGCAATTTCCAGGACAACGATCCAAAAAGAATTTGAATATATCGAAAAAAAGTTTGGCATTTCGGATGCACAGAAGCATACATTGCTCAGAAATGCAGTTCAATCAGCATTTATAACAGATGAAAAAAAGGAACAGCTTATGCAACAGATTTAAGCTAGAGGATGAAAAATGGAACACATACAAATGGTGCATAATTTAGGAGAATTGATAGAAATTATTGATGAATTGAGCCAAAAGGAAGTGCTGTGGTATCGCGGACATGCAGATAAAGAATGGGAATTGATCCCATCGGTTCAGAGGCAGGAGTTTATCGGAAAGGAGCAGAATCTTGCCAATGATTTCTATATGAAAGCGAGCGTTACATTGCGTGACAAACCGGATTTCAGGAATTATTCTGCCTGGCTTTCGATCATGAGGCATTATGGACTTCCGACCAGACTGCTCGATTGGAGTCGTTCGCCATTGATCGCTGCGTATTTTGCAACAGAAAATTGGGGACGTGATGATAAGGATGGATGTATCTGGATCATATCTCCATCAAAATTAAATGCGAAAGAGGGATTTGAGGAATATTTATATTCTATTGATTCGCATACGGCGCTTCAGATGATAAGACCGGCTTTTAAAAAAGAGTATGAGCCAGAGAATAAACGCGTGATTGATAAGATACTGGCATGTTATCCAATAGAACATGATATGCGCATTTATGTGCAGCAGTCTGCATTCACTCTCCATAATACAGAAAGAAAACTGGTGGATATCGAGAAAGAGGGACTGCTCCAATGTATTACGATTCCGTGGAAGGCAAAAGAGCGGATCGCATATGAATTAAATATTATGGGGATTTCGTTGTCACATGTTTATCCGGATGCGCAAAATATTGCCGCCGAGCTCGTATACCAAAATCAAATAATAGGAGAAAAAAGATGGAATTAACAACATTTTTCATTGTATGTCCAACTGTATTTTTAGCGGGATTTGTCGATGCTATTGGAGGAGGGGGAGGTCTGATCTCACTTCCGGGATATATGATTGCAGGAGTTCCAACTCATATGGCGGTTGCGACGAATAAGCTGTCCTCTTCTACGGGAACGTTGATTTCTACAATACGCCTATGCATGAATTCAAAGATTGACTTTTTACTTGCATTGCCGGCCATTGTACTTGCTTATATCGGGTCAACCGCAGGAGCAATGCTCAGCATGATGATACCAGAATTATATTTAAAAGGTGCGCTTCTCGTAATCTTACCGATTACTGCTTATTTTGTCATACGAAAAGATGTTCTCACAGAAGAGAAGGGTGGCATGATAAGCCGAAGAAAAACAATGGTGATCGCATGGATTGCAGCAGTTATCATCGGGCTGTATGATGGGTTGTATGGACCGGGAACCGGTACATTTTATATTATTGTATTTATGAGTATGGCGAAGATGACGACAATGGAGGCAGCTGTCAATACAAAGCTACTGAATCTGACTTCAAATTTGGCTGCATTACTGACTTTTTTGCTTCACGGACAGGTGTATATTCTGCTTGGTCTGGTTGCATCAGTATTTAGTATTGCAGGACATTATATTGGAGCCGGACTGGTTATGAAAAACGGCAGCAAAATCGTGAAGCCAATTATTTGCATTGTACTATGCCTGTTATTTATAAAAATTATTTTAGGATTATAAGGAATAATGGTAATGATGAATGAACAACTTTATAAGAAGCTTTCCGCTCCATTTTGCAGGACTGAAAAATGTGTCAAAACACTCATATATACAAATAAAATATTGACAGCTTCTGTTTATCTTGCTTATCCTGTTGCTCTTTATGCTGCTTACAGGCGGAGTTATGCGCAATTGCTTATGTCGGTTGTCATTCCGGGAATATTTTTTGTGCTTTTAAGTGTGTTTCGTGACTGGTATGATGCACCGCGACCGTATGAAAAGCTGGATATTGAACCGATCATAAAAAAAGATACAAAAGGGCATTCCTTTCCGAGTAGACATGTATTTTCTGCATTTATGATTGATATGGTGATTTTTCCGTTGTCGAAGGTCGCAGGAATTGTGTATTTTGTTATAGCTGTTTTGATTGCCTGTATCCGAGTGCTTGGCGGCGTACATTTTCCAAAGGATGTGATTGTCGGAGCACTTGCCGGAATCATTGGATGGTTCATCGGATGTGGTTTTTTTCATATGATGCTGTGATACTGGAGTTATAAAATCAATGGGAAATAAGCTAAGATAGTTACATTTCAATAAAAACACAGACAGATGAAATTTTTTCATTTTTAACTTGCAAAATGATAGTTATGTCTTGCACTATCTTTTATCTGGTGGTAAACTAAATTCATGTGAAAATTGTACATAGAATATGTAC
>JAUNOI010000149.1:240-1691 GCA_030531165.1 Lachnospiraceae bacterium | reverse complement strand
TTCCGTCGTAGTCGTAGTAGTGGATGTTGAAATGTTAATAAGTCTAAAAAAGGACTTAATTATGAGAAAAACTGCTGTGAATAACTTCATGAAAACTGAAAGATAAGTTGAGGATAACTTTCAATCTATCCACAAGGATAAATTTGGAATAAATTTATCCACAGACAATCAACATCCTATTAACAATAAAATGTGAAAAAATTTTATTGCGGATTTATCTTTTTTGTTAAAACATCAATATTATGTTGTAGAGTTGTATTGGTTTCTAAATCATTTTCAATCTTTTTAATCCCGTGTATAATTGTGGAATGATCCTTTTTTCCAAGGGCAGCGGCAATCTCCTGTAGAGATTTCTCAGTATAGTGTTTGCATAAGTACATAGCAATTTGCCTTGGGTATGCGATTTGCTGATTTTTCTTTCTTGAAGAAATGTCGTTTAATGTAATATTAAAATGCTCGCATACAATATTGATGATTAAGTCTAATGTAATTTCTTTCTGCCCATCAGGAACGATCAGATCTTTCAAAGCTTCTTGTGCAAGATCGAGATCGATCGGTTTTCTTTGCAGCTTCGAGTATACGCAGATTTTATTAAGGGCACCTTCCAGTTCACGGATGTTTGATTTTACATTTGATGCTACATATTCCATAATTTCAGAATCAATCTGAATGTTGTCTAATTCTGCGCGTTTGTTTAAAATAGCCATTCGTGTTTCGTAATCAGGCGGCTGAATATCTGCTGTTAAACCCCATTCGAACCGGGAACGGAATCGTTCATCCAAAATGTGCATATCTTTTGGTGGTTTATCAGAGGATATAATAATTTGTTTATTTTCTTCATATAATGAATTGAAAGTATGGAAAAATTCTTCCTGCGTACTTTCTTTACCAATTATAAATTGAATATCATCGATCAGTAAAACGTCGATATTACGGTATTTATTACGAAATTCTTCATTTTTGTTGTACTTCAGGCAGTCGATCAGTTCGTTTGTGAATTTCTCACTTGTAACATAAAGTACTTTTAGATTCTTTTTATTTTCAATAATGTAGTGTGCAATGGAATGCATCAAATGAGTTTTACCAAGTCCGGCTCCACCATAGAGGAAGAGAGGATTGTATGCTTCACCCGGAGCATCAGCGACTGCAACACTTGCGGCTTGTGCAAGTTCGTTATTTTTTCCGATAACGAATGTTTCAAAAGTATAACGTTCATTTAAATTAGAAAGCATTTTACTTTTTTGAGAATCCGCAAGGGTATTTGTTGTCTGTTTGATTTGAGGTTTTTGCTTTTCCATTTCATCAGACAGACAGACTTCAATGGTATATTCTTCTTCGATTAGATCCTGGATGGCCAGGCCTATCGAAATATCATAAAAACGATGTTTGATATACTCTATGCCACGTGTTCCGAAGCGTTTATCCATCAAAAAAGTAATTGTCTGATTGTC
>JAUNOI010000149.1:0-230 GCA_030531165.1 Lachnospiraceae bacterium | reverse complement strand
ATTTTGTATACCTGAAGTGGTTTGATCCAAGTATTCGCCGCAGCTTCGGTAATATCATATTTTTGAATTAATTGATTAACAACCTGATTCCATATATCCTTAATCTTATCTTCCATATGTATCTGCCCACCTGGCAATTGTATGCCGTCCTTTCCAAATTTACAGTCCTTCTTTTATAATAAATCAAAAATGCACATATTTCAAGTGGATAGATTATATGTTGATAATGT
>JAUNOI010000079.1 GCA_030531165.1 Lachnospiraceae bacterium | reverse complement strand
ATAGGGGAGGTCTGCGCTTTTTTGGCTAAACGAGGGTTTTGTTTCAAAGGAAATTCCGTTGAAATTTCCTATACAATAAAAACGCTCCGCGAGGATGCGACCAGATGCATAAAGAAATATGACTGCTTACAGCAGTCTGCATCTGGCGCGCAAAGTGAAGCAAGTCCCTCAGGGACTGAGGGATTTAGGGAGTTCAAGGCGGACTTGTCCGCTTTGTTGTATATTATTAAAAAAAGAAGAAAGTGTATTTATTAAAATAAATATCCTTTCAAACTGTATACAGATAGAAAATAGAGGGTAAAAATAGTATAATATTGTGTAGAATTAAGAAAAAGTGTATAAAATTGTGTCATGAAGCCTATAAAGTGTATAAAAATAAGACGATTTTTCCGATTTGTTTTGAAAGATGATTTTCGGTATCTTATAGGCAGCTGATGAGCACAGCATAGGAATAGGAGTTGCTTATGAAACTGAATAAAAAAGAGAAAGTATACGAGTTTATTACAACATATTCATCCGAATTTTATCATGATGAGTATCCGAAGTTTACGACGAACTTTTTATCTCAAAAACTCGGTATGCAGAGAACCAATCTCAGCAGTATTTTAAATCAGCTTGTGAAAGAGGGAAAATTGATCAAGGAAAACGGACGTCCAGTTATGTATCAATTTGCCGATCCTTCTTCGCAGGGAGAACAGGTTTTTGAGCAGCTGATCGGGTACGATCAGTCTCTAAAAGAAGCAGTTTCCATTGCAAAGGCAGCTGTTCTTTATCCAAAGGGAAAGTCCAACATCCTTTTAACTGCAGAAAGAGGATGCGGAGCACGGTTTTTCGCGGAAATTGTGTTTCAATTTGCTGTGAAGTCAGGTGTAGTAAGAAGTAATGTAAATTTATTATCGCTTAACTGTAAAGATTATAAAGATAATCCGGATTTCAGGCGTAAAAAGATTTTTGGATCGGAGACGGAAGCTGGTCTGCTAAAACAATCGGAAGGAGGTATTTTTCTAATCAAGAATATCAACATGCTTCCGGAATATGAGAGAAGACAGTTATTTACGTCTAAAGAGAGAGGAATGCTGATATGCGGTATTGAACCTCTCATCGATCAGGAAATTTATGAATCGTTAAAGGCAAATACGGAATTTGAAATTAAAATTCCTCTTTTGAACCAAAGACCGCTTGGAGAAAGATTTCAGTTGATTCAAAAGTTTTTTATGGAGGAATCAGAGGATATTGGGAAAAATCCGGAGACAAATGCAAACATTTTACGTGCACTGCTCTTATATGAAGCACAAGAAAATATAGTGAGTCTGAAGAAGGATATTCATACCGGATGTGTGAATTGTTATGCCAGAGAGAGGCAAGGAAAGCGGAAATTCATCGAAATGGTATTGTCGGATTTTCCAAAACATATCCGCAAAGGAATGATTTACTATAAGGTTCATAAGGATGAGATGGACGAACTTGTATCGGATGAGTACATCTATGCATTTACGGATAAAACCATGTTAAAAAAGCAGGCACAGAAAGACGATACAGACAGGAACATTTATCAGGCGATTGATGCTAAAAAAAGGCAATATAAAAAACAGCAGATGGATGAAGAGGAAATAGACGTTTATGTATCGGCGCATTTAGAAGAAGATTTTCTGCAATATTATAATGGTTTAGTTGAAAAAATAGCAACCAGGGAAAAGCTGGAAAATATTGTATCGCAAAAATTAATTGGGCAGACGGAACATTTTTTGAAATTGGCGGCAACAACGCTGCATACTTCGTATGATGAGAAAATGCTCTGTGCATTATGCATGCATATCAATGCGTGTCTAATTAGAAAAGATACAAAACAGAGGATTTCAAATGAAGAGATTGGAGAGATCATTGCTTCGAACCCCAAAGAATATGAGCTGGCAAAAGAATTTATTAAGTCAATTGAGATTTATTTTCAGATTCAAATGAAAGTCGATGAAATCGTATTTTTAATATTATTTCTGAATCATGGAAGGGAAAAACGGAAACCTCAGGTTGTGACTTTGATTGCGATGCATGGGGATGAAACCGCATCAGCACTTGCCCAAACGGTCTATGCATTGTCTGAAGAAGAAAATGTTTATGCGTTTGATCTGGCACTGGATAAAAATATGAAGGATGCCTATGAAGAGTTGAAGCAGGTAATTATGGAGATTCATCAGGGCAGGGGAATCATCTTCATCTATGATATGGGTTCGTTGCGGACCATGGCAGAGTCAATTGCCGTCGAAACTGATATTTCAATCCGATATGTGGAGGCGCCTGTGACGCTGATGGGAATTGCATGTAGCAATAAAGCGGGAGAAAATGAAGATTTGGATGATATTTATGATTATCTTCAGGAAAATTTCAGGGACACCCGTTATGACAGGGATTATGATGGTAAGAATCGGATGATTGTGATTGCTTCACAAGATTACGATGAAGCGGCTTTGATTCAGAATTATATTACCGAAAAAATGGAATGGAATCATATAAAGATCAAAACGGTTGTAACGAATCATGAAGGTTATTTATTTAATACATTGGATAAACTTTCTAATGAAGGCATCATTACAGCGATTGTTGGTACATATAATCCACTTTTGGCACAATATCGGTTTATAGATGCCAAGCGTTTAATGGAAACAGAAAAAATTAGTCTGGAAGAATATTTACAGTTACAGGAAACCGAAGATGAAACAGGGATTACAGAGGCGTATGAATATTTGGCCGGGAATTTCCCGGATCTGAATATGGCAAAGATAGAAGTTTTTCTGACGGATTTTATACAGCAGGCGGAATATTTATTTGAC
This sequence comes from Lachnospiraceae bacterium, assembly GCA_030531165.1. Lineage (GTDB taxonomy): Bacteria > Bacillota > Clostridia > Lachnospirales > Lachnospiraceae > Fimousia. The sequence goes on along the minus strand of JAUNOI010000079.1, from coordinate 6,678 downwards.
CTTAAGCTGGATGAAAATAAAAAAATCGGTTTGATCATTCATATTGTCTGTTTGCTTGACCGTATGCAGAAAAAGTACACGCCTTCCGTTAGTTTTATTGCTTCTTCTATTATTAAGAAACATGGAGAAATGGTTCATGAGGTCAAAAAGATCTTAGAGCCATTGGAAAAGGAATTTAACGTATATATCAATGATACGGAGATAGCAACGATCATTTCGATTATACGGGAATCATGAGGTGTATTATGACAAGAGACGAATTAAATATGATCAGTTTTGAGATTGTTTCCTATTCAGGCGATGCCCGTTCAAAATTATTATTAGCATTGGAGAAAGCAAAAAACAAAGATTTTACGGAATGTGATTCATTGATTGCGCAGGCAAATGAATGTCTGGTCGATGCGCACAACGCTCAGATGGATGTTATGAAGGAAGAGGCGAATGGAGGAACCGTGAATATGGGATTTATCATGGTCCATGCACAGGATCACCTGATGACATCGATTCTGTTAAAAGATATTATTGGAACCCTGATCGACGTATATAGAAAGTAAGAAAAGAGGGACATTATGGATAAATTAATACAATCAATTGAAAAACTAAAACCATATTTTGACGTGATTGCCAGAAATAAATATTTAAAAGCGATTAAGGATGGATTTATCGCATCTATGCCGATCGTATTGTTTTCCAGTATTTTTATTCTGATTGCTTATATCCCGAATATTTTTGGATTTTACTGGAGCGAAGAGATTGAAGGTTTATTGATGAAACCATACAATTATTCGATGGGAATTTTGGGACTTGTAGTGGCAGGTACAACCTGTTATAACCTGACAAAGGCATTGAACCGGGATATGCCTGTAGACAATCCGATTAATGAGATATCCACGATGATGTGTGCGATGGTCAGCTTTCTTGTCTTAGCTGTCGATTCGATCGAAGGCGGTTTTGCCAACGGATATATGGGTTCGAAAGGACTTCTGACTGCATTTTTAGTGGCCTTTCTGACAGCCAATATATATAAATTCTTTATTAAAAGAAATATTACTATTAAAATGCCGGATGCCGTTCCGCCTAATATTGCACAGACATTTAAAGATGTGATTCCATTTGCAGTATGTGTTGTGTTATTTACAGTATTTGATTATTTCTTCCGTAAAGCGTTCGGCATGTGCTTTGCACAGGCGGTGATCCAGGTATTCCAGCCACTCTTTACCGCAGCGGACGGTTATGTTGGACTCGCCATAATCTATGGTGCAATGGCAATGTTCTGGTTTGTTGGTATTCAGGGACCTGCAATTGTCGAACCCGCTGTATCCGCAATTTATTATGTTAATATTGCGAACAATCTGGAATTATTCCAAGCAGGCAAACATGCAACTGCTATTTTGACGCCGGGCGTTCAGATGTTCGTCGCTACTCTCGGAGGAACCGGTGCGACACTGATCGTAACGATGATGTTTGCATTTATCGCGAAGTCAAAAGAATTAAGAGCAATTGGACGTGCATCGTCGGTTCCTGTAATCTTTGGGGTAAATGAACCGATCTTGTTCGGAGCACCATTGATTTTAAATCCGGTATTCTTTGTACCATTTATTTTTACACCGATTTTAAATGTCTGGCTGTTCAAGATATTTGTTGACTTTCTCGGAATGAATTCCTTTATGTATATTCTTCCGTGGACAACACCAGGACCACTTGGACTGTTCTTAGGATGCGGCATGGGATTAAAGGTACTGATATTGGCAGCGGCATTATTGGTAATGGATTTTGTTATTTATTATCCATTCTTTAAAGTTTACGATCATCAGAAATGTGAAGAAGAACGGGAAAACGGTATGGGAGAAGTGGAAGAAGAGGAGCAGCAGATTGAAGTCGATGCAGCAACTTTAAAATCAAAACGAATTCTTGTTCTCTGTGCCGGAGGAGGAACTTCTGGATTGCTTGCAAATGCATTAAAGAAGGCAGCAGAGGAAAAGAACATTCCGTTAATTTCGGCAGCGGGAGCATATGGAGCTCATATGGATATTATGAAAGATTATGATCTGGTCGTATTGGCTCCGCAGGTGGCATCCTTCTATCAGGATTTAAAGGCTGATACGGATCGTATGGGAATCAAGTGTGTGGCGTGCGAAGGAAAACAATATATTTCCCTGACACGTGATCCGGAAGCTGCATTGAAGTTTGTATTTCAGATTTTAGAAGGAGAAGAATAAATATGAAATTACCAGATACATTTATCTTTGGCGGTGCGACAGCCGCATATCAGTGTGAAGGCGAATCAAAGACGCATGGAAAAGGAAAGACCGCATGGGATGATTATCTGGAGGATCAGGGCTGGTTTAGCCCTGACCCTGCCAGTGACTTTTATCACCAATATCCGGAGGACCTGAAGTTATGTCGGGAGTTTGGGATTAACGGCATTCGCATTTCTATTGCATGGTCAAGAATCTTTCCGACCGGTGAAGGACAAATCAATAAAGAAGGTGTGGATTTTTATCATAAAATGTTCCTGGCGTGCAGGGATTATGGTGTAGAGCCATTTGTAACACTACATCATTTTGATACGCCGGATGCATTACATAAGAATGGAGACTTCTTAAATCCGCACACGATTGATTGTTTTGAGCAGTATGCAAAGTTTTGTTTTGAAGAATACAAAGACGAAGTGAAATATTGGTTTACATTTAACGAAATATGGCCGGTATCTGAGAATCAGTATACGACCGGAACCTTTCCTCCAGGAGAAAAGTACAATCTGACAAAAACAATTGAATCGCTGCATGCAATGATCACAGCACATGCGAAGGCAGTGATTGCATTTAAAGAAGGAGGATATCCGGGAAGGATTGGCATTATCCATTCCTTAGAGACAAAATATCCTTACGATGCTTCGAAAGCAGAAGATGTTCTGGCGGCAGAACGTTCGGATGCTGTATCGAATAAGTTTTTGTTGGATGCAACATTTCTTGGACATTATTCGGAAGAAACATTGGATCATATCAATTTCTTATTTGGATTAGATGGCAAAGAATTCAAGCCAAATTTGGAAGATATGGATGTTATTCGGAAAGCGGCAAAATACAATGATTGTCTGGGAATTAATTATTATCAGAGTCATTTTCTTCGTGCTTATGCCGGAGAAAGCCAGATTCATCACAATGGAACCGGGGCCAAAGGAACTGCAGTCAATCGAATTAAAGGAATTGGGGAACAGGTACTTAAAGAAGGCATCGACCGCACAGATTGGGACTGGCTGATCTATCCGGAAGGACTTTGCGATATGATTTTGAGAATCAAACATGACTATCCGAATTATAAAGAAATTTATATTACTGAAAACGGAATGGGGTATAAAGATGATTTTGAAGACGGGACAATTGATGATTCGCCGAGAATTGATTATATCAAACGTCATCTTCAGTGGATTGCCAAAGCAATGGAAAAGGGAGCTAATGTCAAGGGTTACTTCGTATGGTCTTTGATGGATATGTTTTCATGGTCAAATGGATATAACAAACGATATGGTCTATTCTATGTTGATTACAAAACACAAAAACGTTATCCAAAGAAATCTGCATATTGGTACAAAGAAATCAGTAAAACGAAAGAGGTATAGGCAGGCTATGGTAGATTACAAAGGAGTCATTTTCGACTTTAACGGAACCTTATTTTTTGACAATGATAAGCATATTTTGGCATGGAATGAAGTGTCGAGGATGATTCGAGGCAGAGATATCACGGAACAGGAATTGCATGAGAAGTTCAACGGAACGCCGAATGAACAGATTATCCGTTATATGACAAACGGAAAAGCAGCTCCGGGAGAAATCAACCGGTATTCGCTGTTAAAGGAAGAATTGTATAGGAAATACTGTAAAGAAGATAAAAATACATTTCATCTTGTGGATGGTGCGGTCAATTATTTTCACTGGCTTCAAAGACGGCAGATTCCGTTTACAATTGCGAGTGCATCAATTAGAGAAAATATGGATTTTTTCCGTGAATCATTTGATTTAGACCGATATATCGAACCTTCAAAGCTCGTATATGATAACGGCAGCTATGAAAATAAAGTTCAGATGTTTCAGGACGCAGCTGTAAAGCTCGGTGTAGATATGAAAGATATTTTAATTATTGAAGATTCGCTTTCCGGTATTGTCAATGCTTATGCAGCTGGTTGCGATAAGATTCTGGTCATATGCGAAAAATGCCGTGAGAAAGAATATAGTATGTATCCCGGTGTCATAGGCACGATGCAGACCTTTGAGCATATTTATGATTTCTTTTAATCGATGAGTTCTTGCTTTACCAGGAAATTTAAGGTGATTTTATTTAAAGGAATCAGAAAGAAAGGAATCAAATGATTGAAATTACAAAAGATCATCAACGGGAAAATGGAATTGCATTTTTTACAATGAAAAGTGATGAACTGATTGTCAAGGTGACGAATCTCGGATGCCATATTTTGTCTATCTTTGCAAAAGACAGAAACGGCATATTGGAAGATATGGTGCTGGGCTTTGAAGATGTGGAAGACTGCTTTCATGATGGAAGTTATATGGGAGCGATCGTCGGTAGAGTTGCAAACCGTATCCGAGGTGCCTCGTTTGACTTAAATAATACCACTTACCTGCTTGCTGCAAACAATGGTCCGAATCATCTGCACGGCGGCCTAAAAGGGTTTAATCAGAAAATGTTCGAATCTAAAATTTTAGAAAATGGAATGGAATTTCACTATACGTCGCCGGATATGGAAGAAGGTTATCCCGGAACATTATACGTGACCGTTCGATATTTATTAAACGGCAATTGCCTGACAGCGGAATATGAAGCGGAGTCGGACAAAGATACACTTTGTAATCTTACGAATCATTCGTATTTTAATTTGACGGCAGGGAAACGTAAGATATATGATCATCAGCTAAAAATCAATGCTGACAAGATTGCGTGTGTCGATGAAAATTGTTGTACAAACGGACAATTTATGAATGTGAAAGGGACGGCATTTGATTTTCATGATTTTCACCAAATTGGTGAACGAATCAATGACAACGAAGAGCAGTTAAAGCTTGCAGCAGGATATGACCATTCATTTTTGCTCAATGGAAATTGGGATCAGGTGATCCTCTATGATGAGGACTCAGGAAGAAAACTAATAATTTCCACAACACTGCCTGCAGCACAGATTTATACAGGTAACTTTTTATCCGGCGGATGCAATGGAAAACATGGAAAGCCTTATAAAAACCGCGACGGCGTTGCAATCGAAACACAATATCTTCCAGATTCGATTCATATGGAAGAAGAACCGAAGGCGATTTTAAGAAAAGGTGAGATTTACCAGGCATCGACAAGCTATCGGTTTGAAGTGGAATAGGACAGGAAATGTAAATCAGATAATCAGACAATTGTAGTAGAAAGGACCTTAATTATGAAAATATTAGTGTTAGGTGGTGCAGGGTATATCGGTTCGCATACAGTATATGAATTGATTGATGCAGGGGAAGAGGTTGTGATCATTGACAACCTTGAAACCGGACATATAGAAGCGGTTCATCCAAAAGCTGTTTTTTACAAAGGTGATTTAAGAGACCGAAAGTTTATAGACAGTGTACTGGATAAAGAAAAGGGGATTGACGCCGTGATTCATTTTGCAGCAAATTCCCTCGTCGGAGAGAGCATGGTAAATCCTCTCAAATACTATGACAACAACCTCTGCGGTACAAAGACGATGCTGGAATCGCTTGTCACACACGGCATTGACAAGATTGTATTTTCCTCTACGGCGGCAACTTATGGGGAACCGGAAAAAGTTCCGATCTTAGAATCTGATAAAACAGAGCCGACCAATACTTATGGAGAGACGAAATTATCGATGGAAAAGATGTTCAAATGGGTTGGAAAAGCACATGGATTACGATATGTGTCCCTTCGTTATTTTAACGCATGCGGGGCGCATGTATCGGGAGAAATCGGTGAAGCGCACAACCCTGAAACGCATCTGATTCCACTGATCCTCCAGGTTCCGAATGGAAAACGGGAAGCAATCAGTATCTTTGGAACTGATTACGATACGAAAGATGGTACTTGTGTCAGGGATTACATTCATGTAACCGATCTTGCGCAGGCGCATATCCTCGCGGTAAAATACCTGATGGCCGGAAATGAAAGTAATATCTTTAATCTCGGAAATGGCGTCGGATTTACGGTCAAAGAAGTAATTGAAACAGCCAAAAGGGTGACCGGAAAACCAATTAAAGCAATGGAAGAAGGCAGGCGTGCCGGAGATCCGGCAGTTCTGATCGCATCGAGCGAAAAAGCAAAAGAAGTGCTCGGGTGGAAACCGGAACATGCGGATCTGGAAGAGATTATTGCTTCCGCGTGGAAATGGCATAAGGGTCATCCGGATGGGTATGTTGGAGCTGAAAGATCAGCCAATAGATAATTGAACAGTGTAAGTTTTTTGCCAGCAGATAAATTCTGCTGGCAATTTTTAGGTTGAGTGTAATTCTATTTTATGAGTCTTTATAACTGTTTTGTGTAAAGATATATTCAAAGACCATATTTTTGGACAGTGTCTTCGCTTAAAATGGAAATATCAATAAAAATGTAAATGTAGAAAGCAATCTGGTAATATGTCAAGCTAAATTTTGAAAAGATTTTGATATGAAT
>JAUNOI010000148.1 GCA_030531165.1 Lachnospiraceae bacterium | reverse complement strand
ATAGAAATGAAAAATGATGTTGAAGGCTTTGATTATCCACACGTTAACAGTACTCTTTGTATTAACTGTGGCTTATGCAAAAAAATATGCCCTGTGAATAATATGCCAAAACTTAATAACGTGCTTGAAGGATATGTCTGCAGATATAAGGATTTAGATGTAGTCAATAACAGTACTTCAGGAGGTACATGTTCCGCTTTTGCCGATTATACTTTTGAAAGAAACGGTCTGATTTATGGTGTGGGTTATGATTCGAAAATGAAAGTGCGTCATTTTTGTATTGATAAGACTGAAAGAAATCGAATTATAGAAATGAGTGGGTCTAAATATGTGCAGAGTGATTTAAATAACTCTTTTACCGAAATTAAAAAGGTATTAAAAAATGGGAAGTTTGTATGTTTTAGTGGTACTCCATGTCAAGTTGCAGGATTAAAAAACTACTTGGGCGAAGATTATGACAACCTAGTTACTGTTGATTTGGTTTGTCATGGTGTTTCTTCACCTTTGGTATTTAAAAAATATATTGAATATCAAGAACAGAAAAACAAGTCCAAAGTTATAGATGCGCGTTTTCGCAATAAAACATATGGCTATCATAGTGGAACTATGATGCTAATGTTTGAGAATGGTAAAAAGTACTACGGAAGCGGTCGGATCGATCATATGCTTAAGGCTTATTTTTCAGGCGCTTGTTCAAGAAATTCCTGTTATAAGTGTCCGTTCAAAGGAATTGATCGGTGTAGTGATATTACAGTGTTCGATAGTTGGCATATTGAGCAGTTAGTGAACGGGCAAAAAGATGACGACAAAGGTTACACCAATGTTTTAGTTCATACAGAAAAAGGAAGAAAAATATTAAGTAAAATGAAATTATTTCTTCCAGGTTGGGAGGCTGATCCAGCGCTCATGAAGCAATTAGATGGAATTATGATTGATAATAATCCTGAACGAGCTGAATGCAGACAAGTTTTAATTGGTGAAATTATTAAAAATGGTTTTTTTGTTTCTATGCAAAAATATCTTCCAATTACATCTAAAGATCATCTAATAGAAAAAGGGAAAATAGTTGCACATAAGACGGGTCTATTAAGAAGGATAAAAGTTAGAAAATGAGGAAAGAGCATAAGAAGTTGAGAGTAGCCATGATAGGACATAAAGTAGTTCCCTCAAGACGTGGCGGTATTGAATTAGTATTAACAACATTAACTCCATTGCTGGTAAAAAGAGGTTGTGAAGTTACTTGTTATAATCGTTCAGGTGATAAGATTGAGAATGAATATATTGGAATGGTTAAAGATCACACCTATAAAGGTGTTGAACTAAAGAAAGTATTTACAATAAATAAAAAAGGGATAGCGGCATTGATATCTTCCTTTGTTGCATCTGTTTGTGTAGCAGTAGGAAAATATGACGTGGTTCATTATCACGCGGAAGGACCCTGCGCAATGATGTGGATTCCAAAATTGTTTGGGAAAAAATGCATTGCTACTGTTCATGGCTTAGACTGGAAGCGCGAAAAATGGGGAACCGGATTTGGTTCGCGTTATATAAAGTTTGGAGAAAAAATTTTAGCAAAATATGCAGATAAAGTAATTGTATTAAGCAAAAAGGCTCAAAAATATTTTAAAGATTGTTATGGAATAGAGACTGTTCTGATCCCTAATGGGGTTGTAAGGCCTCAGAAGCAGAAACCACAGTTAATTAAAGAAATGTATAACTTAGAAGGAAA
>JAUNOI010000078.1 GCA_030531165.1 Lachnospiraceae bacterium | reverse complement strand
CAATGGCAAAATATAGAAAATTAGGAAGAAAATCTGATCAGAGAAAAGCTTTATTACGTGGACAGGTAACAAGCTTAATCTATAATGGTAAAATCATTACTACAGAAGCAAGAGCAAAAGAAGTTCGTAAAATTGCAGAAGGCTTAATTGCAATGGCTGTAAGAGAAAAAGATAATTTCGAAACAGTTACTGTAGAAGCAAAAGTTGCTAAGAAAGACAAAGATGGCAAGAGAGTAAAAGAAGTAGTAGATGGAAGAAAAGTAACTGTATATGAAACAGTTCAGAAGGAAATCAAAAAGGATATGCCTTCCCGTTTACATGCTCGCCGTCAGATGTTAAAGGTATTATATCCTGTAACAGAAGTACCGGAAGAAGCAGCTGGAAGAAAAGCAAATACAAAGAAAGTTGACTTAACAGCAAAATTATTCGATGAATACGGACCAAAATACGAAGGACGTAACGGTGGTTATACAAGAATCGTAAAAATTGGACAGCGTAAAGGTGACGCTGCCATGGAAGTATTACTTGAGTTAGTATAAAACTGTCAAGTCATGCAATAGAAACTATAAAAGATTCCCCTCGAAAAAGTATTTATATTTTTTCGGGGGATTTTTTTACTCTTTTTTCAAACGCCATCTTGTGCTATACTGAGTACCTAGGAAACAAAAGTTTTCAGATATGAGGTATTAGGAATATGAAGATGGTTCAGATAAAAGATTTGGTTCATCGTTATTTTAGAAGAGATGACGATGACAATATCATAGAAACGATAGAAGCGATTGCCGGTGTCAATATGGATATTGAAAAGGGACAGTTTATTGCTGTTTTGGGACATAATGGTTCGGGAAAATCTTCTCTGGCAAAACATATCAATGGTCTTTTGCAGCCAGCAGAAGGTGCAGTATATGTAAAAGGTATGAATACGAGCAGTGAAGAAGAAATCTGGCGTATTAGGCAGAGTGCTGGTATTGTGCTTCAAAATCCGGACAATCAGATTATCGGCAATATTGTGGAAGAAGACGTTGCATTTGGGCCGGAGAATATCGGAGTTCCGACGCAGGATATCTGGACGAGAGTTGCAGAGAGTCTGGAGGCAGTTGGGATGGAGGCATTTCGGATGTCTTCTCCGAATCGATTGTCGGGAGGACAAAAGCAGAGAGTGGCGATTGCCGGAATTCTTGCAATGGAGCCGGAGTGCATTATTTTAGATGAACCGACAGCTATGCTGGACCCAAAAGGAAGAGAGGATGTGATCAGAACGATACACCGCCTGAATAAGGAAAAGGCGATTACGATCATTTTGATTACTCATAAGATGGATGAAGTTGTTGATGCAGATAAAGTATTTGTCATGGATCATGGAAAAGTTGTTATGAGCGGTACGCCGCGGGAAGTATTCAGTGATGTTGAGAAAATGAAAACATACAGGCTTGAAGTACCGCATGCCGCGGAATTAGCGTATGAACTTCGCAAAGAGGGTATCCCATTATCTGAAACGATTATGACAAAGGAAGAATTGGTGGAAGCATTATGTCAATTAAGTTAGAGAATGTTAGTTATCAATACAGAGATTCTAAGAGAAGACCAGCTCTCTCTCATGTCAGTCTAGAGATAAAAAAAGGAGAATTTATCGGAATTGCAGGTCACACAGGTTCAGGCAAGTCTACATTGATCCAGCATTTTAACGGATTGATCCAGCCTACGAAAGGAACCGTGTTATTTGATGGTAAAAATATTCATGAACAGGGATATTCGCTGAAAGAACTGAGAGGCAAAGTTGGATTATCCTTTCAATATCCGGAGCATCAGCTATTTGAAGTGTCGGTGTTTGAAGATGTTTGTTTTGGACCGAAAAACCTCGGTCTGCCACGGGATGAGATAGAAAAACGTGCAAAAGAAGCTTTGGATTTAGTAGGAATGGATGAAAAATATCACGAAAAATCCCCATTTGAATTATCCGGTGGACAGAAGAGAAGAGTGGCGATTGCCGGAATTCTTGCAATGGAGCCGGAGTATTTTATCTTGGATGAACCCACAGCAGGGCTTGATCCCGTTGGAAGAGACCGGATTTTACAGCTCTTGAAAAAACTGCACGAAGAGAAAGGAATCACCATTATTCTGGTCACTCATTCTATGGAAGAAATTGCAGATTATGTAGATCGTATCCTCGTTATGGATCAGGGTCGCCTGCGGTTTGATGATGCACCATCAGAAGTATTTAAACATAAAGCGGAATTAGAGCAGATGGGACTGTCGGTGCCATTTTATTCATTTTTAGTTGATGAGTTGGTGCAAAGAGGATATTTCGGAAAGAATGCAGAAGTATCTGCGATTACATTACAGCAGGCAAAAGATGTGATATTAAAAAATTGGAAGAGGAATCAGAAATTATGATGAGAGAAATTACAATTGGACAATACTATAGAGCGGATTCCGTTATCCATAAATTAGATCCGAGAACCAAAATTATGGGAACAATCTTGTTTATTATTTCATTATTTATTGGAAAATCTATTCCGGCGTATGTTGTTTCGGTAATTTTGCTGGCTGTGGTGATAAAAATCTCCACAGTACCCTTCTCTTATATGGTTCGTGGTTTAAAAGCTGTCTTTGCAATTTTAATGTTTTCACTTGTGATCAATATGTTTTTTATACCAGGAGATGTTATTGTCGACTTTGGATTTGCGGATATTTCGAGAGAAGGGGTACAGACGGCCGTCTTTATGGCGATTCGCCTTGTATTTTTGATTCTCGGTTCCTCCATGATGACGCTGACAACAACGCCGAACCAATTAACAGATGGTATGGAAAAGCTGTTAAACCCTCTAAAAAAAATAAAGATTCCGGTACACGAAATTGCGATGATGATGTCAATTGCACTGCGTTTTATTCCAATTTTGACAGAAGAACTTGATAAAATCATGAAAGCACAAATGGCACGTGGAGCGGAATATGATCAGGGTAATCTCATAAAGAAGATCAAAAGTGTCGTACCTGTTTTGGTACCATTATTTATCTCTTCTGTCCGTCGCGCCAACGATCTTGCGATGGCGATGGAATCCAGATGTTACCATGGTGGAGAAGGACGGACAAAGATGAAACCGTTGCTTTATGAAAAAAGGGATTATATCAGTTATGCGCTTATCCTGGGGTATTTAGCAATTATGATTGCGATACGGATTAGAATGTAGGGAGTTGTTATGAAACGATTTAAACTTGAAATTGCTTATGACGGCACGCATTATTGTGGCTGGCAGGTGCAGCCGAATGGGATCACGGTAGAAGAAGTGATCAACCAAAAGCTCAGTGAACTGCTTTGTGAAAACATAAAAGTAATCGGCGCCAGCAGAACGGATTCCGGTGTGCATGCAATGGGAAATGTCGCAGTATTTGATTCCGAGACAAAGATACCTGGGGAAAAACTGAGTTATGCGCTGAATCAGCGTCTGCCGAAGGATATAGTGGTCCAATCTTCTTGTCAGATAGCAGATGATTTTCATCCTCGTTACTGTGATACGAAAAAGACATATGAATATCAGATTTATAATGCAAAGTTTGAAAACCCACTATACAGTCGTTACAGCCATTTTGTATTTTTACCATTGAGGCTTGAGGCGATGCAAAGGGCCGCAGATATTATAAAAGGAGAACATGATTTTAAAAGTTTTTGTTCATCCAGAGGGCAGCAGCAGACGACAGTGCGTGAAATCTACGAGTTGGACGTAACAAAGGAAGGCAATGTTGTGAAAATACGTATCTCAGGAAATGGATTTTTATATAATATGGTAAGGATTATCGTAGGAACGTTAATAAAAGTCGGATTAGGAGTTTATCCACCGGAATATGTGCAGGAAATTTTAGATGCGAAAGACCGTACGAAGGCAGGTCCTAAAGTGCCGGCGAAAGGTTTGACATTGGTTAGAATTGAATATTTATAAATAGATGTAAGAAGCATTGGAAACGATGCTTCTTTTTTCTGTTTATAGAATCATTCTTTTCAATTCTTATAGTGCTAAAGATTGTCTGTAAAGAAGAATAGAGTGTTATTTACTTGTGTTTGAAAAAGAAAAATGAAAGAAAATAAAAGAAAACATAAAAATAATGCTTGCGTAACGAAAGATAGTGTGATAATATATAAGCATAACAAAGCGAACGAAATAAATGGAGGTTTCAAAATGAAAATTTCAAAAGAAAAATTAGCAAATATGGTTGACCACACAAATCTTAAAGCATATGCCGATGACGACGCATTTAAATTATTATGTGATGAAGCAACAGAGTACAATTTTAAAATGGTTGCGATTAATCCTGCGCAAACAGAACGTTGTGCAAAATATTTAAAAGATTCTCCAGTTCATGTTGGAGCGGCAATCGGATTCCCTTTGGGACAGACGACTTTCGATTGTAAAATTTTTGAAACAAAAGATGCGATTGAAAAAGGTGCTGATGAAATTGATTATGTAATCAATATCGCGGAATTGAAAAATAAAGATTATGACTATATTGAAAAAGAAATGAGAGAAATTGTTGCAATCTGTAGAGAACATCATGTCATTTCAAAAGTTATTTTTGAAAACTGTTATTTAACAGATGATGAAAAGGTTGCAGTTGCAAAAATTGCAAAAAAAGTAAAGCCGGATTTTATCAAAACATCCACTGGCTTTGGAACCGGCGGAGCAACTGTTGAGGATGTAAAACTTATGAAGTCTGTTGTTGGCGATGAAGTGAAAGTGAAAGCGGCCGGCGGAATCAGGGATTTAAAGACTGCATTAGCAATGGTAGAAGCGGGGGCAGAACGCTTAGGAACGAGTTCAGGAATCGCAATTATAAAAGAATACGAAGAGATGGAGTAATCGACGATGAATGAAGTGAAATTATGTTTGATCGGATCGGGAAGAGCGGGTATGATTCACGCTAGAAATTTTGTTGGAAGTGTGCCTGGAGCTGCAATGGTGGCCGTATGTGATCCGATAGAAGAAACAGCCAAATGCGCGAGCAAAGAATTAGGATTAGACAGATATTACACAGATTATAAAGATGTCATTTCAGACAAGACGATTGATGCGGTTATTATTGCATGTCCAACAAAATTTCATAAGGAAATTGCTGTTGCGGCAGCAAACGCGGGAAAGCATATTTTCTGTGAAAAGCCAATGGCAATGAATGAAAAAGAATGTGATGAAATGATTCAGGCAGCAGAAAAGAATCAGGTGAAATTGCAGATTGGTTTTATGAGAAGATTTGATGAAAGCTTTCAGGAAGCAAAGAAAATGATCCAGGATGGTGCGATTGGTGATATTGTTTCTGTAAAATCGCACACAAGAGGACCGAGCAAACCAAGAGAATGGATGTATGATATTTCAGTGAGCAATGGACCATTAGGAGAAGTATGCAGTCATGATATTGATACAGTCAGATGGTTTAGCAATAGTGAGATCAAAAGTTTATATGCGATTGCCGGCAATTATCGAAATAAAGAGATTGCGAAGCAATATCCGGATTTTTATGACAATGTTATTATGAGTGTTGAATTCGAAAATGGGATGCAAGGTGTTGTAGAAGGGGCACAATATGTACAGTACGGTTATGATGCAAGAGTAGAGATATTAGGAACAGAAGGCATTATTTGCCTTGGAGATATTCATGAAAAGAAAATACTTACTTGTACAAAAAATCATTCTATGGAGCGGCCTACAATGCATAGCTGGACATATTTATTTAAAGATGCATATCTAAGAGAAGATACCAGTTTTATCAATGCAATCTTGGAAGACAGAGAAGTAGAATGTTCTGGCTTAGATGGCAAAATGGCTGTAAAAATTGTAAAAGCTGGGAATCAGTCAATTAAAGAAAAAGGAATCGTTTATCTTAGCTAACAAAAGAGAGAAGAGGGTACATAAATGCAAGAACAAAGTAATAGCAATATAAGAGCAAAATTGCAGAAATTTGGAGGAGTATTAAGTGGTATGGTAATGCCTAATATCGGGGCATTTATCACATGGGGGTTAATTACGGCGTGTTTTCTATCAACAGGTTGGATTCCAAATGAGAAAATTGCTTTATTGATTGATCCAATGAAAATATATTTACTTCCACTATTGATCGGTTATACAGGCGGTAAAATGTTTTATGGAGATCGTGGCGGTGTAATCGCAGCAGCAGCGACAATGGGCGTTATTGTTGGTTGTGATACACCAATGTTTATGGGCGCCATGATCATGGGACCTTTATCGGCACTATGTTTAAAACAGCTTGATAAATTATATGACGGAAAAGTTCCAGCAGGATTTGAAATGTTGGTAAACAATTTTTCTATGGGTATTTTAGGTATCTTTTTGGTATTAATTGCATATTTTGCAGTTGGTCCATTGATGGAGGCGATCACAGCTGTATTAACAGCAGGGGTAAATATTATCATTGATCATAATGCAATTCCGTTTGCAAGTATCTTTATTGAACCGGCAAAAGTATTGTTCCTAAATAATGCAATCAATCATGGTATTTTAAGTCCAATCGGTATGGCACAGGCAGCAGAAGTAGGAAAGTCCATTTTATTTATTTTGGAACCGAATCCAGGTCCGGGTGTTGGTGTATTACTTGCTTATACATTTTTTGGCACAGGCATTGCAAAAGAGACTGCTCCCGGAGTAGCAATTATTCATGCATTTGGTGGTATTCATGAACCATATTTCCCATATATTTTAATGAAACCGCAGATGATTCTTGCTTCTATTTGCGGCGCGGTATCTGGTAACTTTGTGTTTCAAACATTCCATTGTGGACTAGTAGCAACGGCTTCACCAGGAAGTTATTTTTCTGTATTAGCAGTCGCACCAAAATCTGATTGGATTCCAATCATTGCAGGAATGTTATTGTCTACAGCAGTATCTTTTATTGTTGGTTCTTTCATTCTTAAAGTATCAGGCAAAGATGATGGAAAAGGGCTGGAAGCTGCAATTGAAGCGAAAGATACAATGAAAGCAGAAGGCATGACAGTCAATGCTTCAAAAGGAACGGTAGTTTCTGGTGCTGAAAAAATTGATTTCAGTGGAATGGTAATTAAAAAATTGTATGTGGCATGTGATGCTGGTATGGGTTCTTCGGCTATGGGTGCTTCTATTTTAAAGAAGAAAATAACAAATGCAGGAATAACGGACGTAGAAGTGAAGCATATTGCAATTCCGAATTTGCCAGATGATGTCGATGTGATCGTCACACATGAATCTTTAACACAAAGAGCAATCAACGAAAAGCCAAATAAAATGCATATTTCCGTAGATAATTTTTTAAGCTCGCCAAAATATGATGAAATTGTAGAAGCTCTATTAGAAATGAAAAAATAGAGAAGGTTATACCATAAATATTTAGAAAAATCATTCTTTTCTCAGAAAAGTCTGTATGCTATACTAGTCGTACAGGCTTTTTTGACATTTGCGTGAACGAGTGAAGCATACAAATCATATTTCGTTTGGTTTGTGAAAATATACGGAGGGGATTATGTTCGCAGAAGAAAGAAAAGAATTAATTATAAAAATTCTTCAGGAAAAGAAGAGAGTTACGAACAAAGAATTAAACGAAACTTTGGGCGTGAGTGGCACAACGATTCGGACTTATTTGTCTGAATTAGAAGAACAAGGACAGTTGGTTCGTACCCATGGAGGAGCGATTTTAATAGAAGATACAATCATGGCAGAGGACACGATCGTGTCAAGAAAAGATAAAAATAAGACTGAAAAGACACAGATTGCAAAGTTGGCGAGGAACATGATTAGTCAGGGAGATACTGTTTTATTAGATAGTGGAACCACTTGTCTGGAGCTGGCAAGAGAGTTGCGAAATATAGAAGATATTACGGTTATTACAAATGATTTGCGAATTGCACTTGAAATTCAAAAAAATCCTAGTATTCAGGCAATTTTTTTAGGGGGTACGATTCGGAATAATTATGAATGTACAATAGGATCTGCAGTAATCAATGCATTACAAAATTATTCGGTGGACAAAGTATTTTTATCTGCAAATGCATTATCTATGTCCAAGGGTGCGACAACACCTCATATTGAGAACGCGCTTGTAAAAGAGGCAATCATGAAGAGCGGTAATAATAAAATATTGTTGTGCGACAGTTCCAAAATCGGTAAACGAACTTTGTGCTCATTTGCAAAATTAACAGATTTTAATTTTATTATTTCTGATCGTATGATTTCGGATAAAGATAGAAAAGAAATCGAAGATAAGGGTGTAAAAGTATTGATTTAATAATGAATTATGTTTATAAAATAGTTGACACACGCGGAACAGTGTTATATAATATTTCAATGTGACAACATGTCAAAAAAGGTATTCAGCCACGGCCCCGGTTTGGATATCTTCTATATAGAATGGGTGAAGATCCATGTATTCAAAGGATATTGGATGGAGAATATCTGGATGGAATACGAATACTGAACATGATATAATAATTTGATCTACAATTTAAGGAGGAATAACCATGAAAAGTTATATGGCTAGCCCATCAACAATTAACAGAGAATGGTATGTAGTTGACGCTACAGGACATACATTAGGACGTTTAGCTTCTGAAATTGCAAAAGTTTTAAGAGGCAAGAATAAACCAACATATACACCACATATTGATACAGGTGATTATGTAGTTGTTATTAACGCTGACAAAATCAAAGTAACAGGTAAGAAGATGGATCAGAAGATTTATTATCATCATTCAGACTATGTTGGCGGTATGAAAGAAACAACATTAAAAGAAAAGATGGCGAAAAAGCCGGAAGATGTTATCTACCTTGCAGTAAAAGGTATGCTTCCAAAAGGTCCTTTAGGAAGATCTATGATCAAGAAACTTCACGTTTATGCTGGTCCGGAACACAAACAGCAGGCTCAGCAGCCAAAAGAATTAGAAATCAAATACTAATAAAAGGAGGACATTACAGTGGCTACAACAAAATTTTACGGAACTGGTAGAAGAAAAAATAGTGTTGCAAGAGTATATTTAGTACCTGGAACAGGTAAAGTTACAATCAATAAAAGAGATATTGATGATTATTTTGGTTTAGAAACTTTAAAAGTAGTAGTACGTCAGCCATTAGTTGCAACTGACAATGTAGATAAATTCGACGTTTTAGTAAACGTAAAAGGCGGTGGATTTACAGGACAGGCAGGAGCAATCAGACATGGTATCGCCAGAGCTTTATTACAGGTAGATTCTGATGCATTCCGTTCTACATTAAAGAAAGCTGGTTATTTAACACGTGACCCACGTATGAAAGAACGTAAGAAACCAGGTTTAAAATCAGCTCGTCGTGCACCACAGTTCTCAAAACGATAGTTTGGAACAGAATAAAGAAATTATTAAAACCCTTGAAAATTCAGTATTTTCAAGGGTTTTCTTTATGTCGGCATTTTTAAGAATTTTTGAAAAAAGTGCAAAATTTTGAAGCGTAGCACACAAGTAGCACACAGGTAGCGCACAAATCTGATTGACTTTTTTGGGATTAGCTGATATTATGCGTACAATCTTCATATTATGCTTTCTGTGGGGCAAACTGGGAAGATTTAGGGGGCTAAAATCGGAACAGTTCAGAGGGTAGAAAATAAGCGGGGTACTCATATATAGCATACCTTTGATAGTTATACTCATTTTTGTGTTTGGAGAATGGATAGGAAAAGGGTATAACTTCATAAGTGTTTGATAGGTAA
>JAUNOI010000147.1 GCA_030531165.1 Lachnospiraceae bacterium | reverse complement strand
AGAATACCTCTATCATCTTGTAGTGAATTTAAAAAGCAATAATCTGTATATGGTTCTCGATGCATAGATTCATATTTCCCCTGAATACTAATACCCATCTCTTTATATTCCTGATAGCCACAAATGCTATGCAACGCACCAATAATTGTTGAAATAGGTGGCAATGGATAAGTCATTTTGTTATCCACAGTCTCTTCCTTCTTATAATTTGCACTATTTTGATGTATAATTAGACGTAATGCTTTCATTTATTTTCCCCGCCTTTCCGCCCATATGATTATACTTCATAATAAATATCTACTTCATCTTTCATAGTTTTAAAAAACGCAGGTATTGTCATTGGCTCTAATTTCTGTTCAATCTCCTGCTCATTTGCTAACATCTTTCCTCGCAATAAACCACAATGATATCCTATAGCCACCTTATCTATTAAGTCCTGAGATAATTCTAATTTATCTTCTTCCACATGAACTACATTCTCAAAGTAATGAGTCTTTCGGTCAGAAATTCCACCTACCACAAAGATTGGCTCTGCATTATCGAGATTCCCTTTTACTACCAGACTCAATGTTTCGACTGCATCCAAAATAGCTTTAACACGTGCTGCCTTTTCTTCTTTATCAGCCTCAGTCTTAAAATTTTCATCCTTTCCTACCATCTCCAAATCAATCGTCAAACTATAAGTCTTTAAAGATTTATCATACTCGTATTGATAAGGCATCAGTCCGACCTTATTTGCATCATTTTGAATATTCATTCCATTCGCTTCAGCAAAATTTCCTGCCAGATAAAGATTATTATGGAATCTTGTTTCATTTACAAAACTTTCACAGGAAATCGCATCCGTTAAATATACAGAACTCTTTCGTACATAGGTAGTCCCTTTTGTACTCATATATCCGCCTTCCAATGCTCTACAGGTTGCTGCATTTAGTTCCTCCGTTACTAGTTTTTGCGTAGCTCCATCTACCTCTGTCTGCAAATCGTCATACATTCCAGCTTGCACCATCAATGCATTTTTTAGGCTTTCTCTACTTCTAATTGTATATACTTTTCTATTTTTAAACACTTTCTGCACGCTGGCAATATTGCCAAGTCCCTCTGAATAGTTCGATGTCATATTAGCTACTACAGTTAATGTTAATGCTTTTTTTCTCATTTTTACTCCCTCCTATTTTCCTTCATTGCTCTTATCCTTTGTTAATGCATTGATAAATGTATAAGCAATGTCCTTATTGGCTTCAAAATCTTCAAACAAACTATATGCAAAATCAAATTTTACATCCGAATAGTTAGATAATTGCAATAATATCAAACAGCAACGATCATAATCTTTAAAAACAATTGCACTTGTCAATTTCTGCCGATAACTTTCTCTTTTGTTTTCTGGTAGTTTTTTCGCTACTTCTTTCGCACACGCATATGCTACCCTCATAGATTGTTTCATCCCTTCTCCACCTCCGCAAATCAACTGGTTAATTTTAATAAACTGTGAAACAAGATATTCTGAATCTCTCTTTAGAAACAATTCTATCAATTCATCTGTCCGTATCAGATTCAGAATACAATCCATTACTTTTTTCTGTATATTTATATAATAGTTATCATTTATTTTCAGAGAAAAGCAAAATGGTTCATAAACTTTTAACTCTTTTAAAATATCAATGCTTTTTTTCCGAATATACAATGTTTCGAAAAATACACGCTCTCGTTTTTTTACAATAACTTCCAC
>JAUNOI010000077.1:2796-9720 GCA_030531165.1 Lachnospiraceae bacterium | reverse complement strand
TTCATAAAAACAGAGCGAATATTTTAAGTCATTTTACTACAATGGTTGGTGCAGGCGGAATGAATATTGAAAACATGACGAATAAATCAAAAGGAAGCTATGCATATACGATTCTGGATACAGAACCGGCACCAACACAGGAAGTGATTGATGTATTAAAGAATGTAAGAGATGTACTAAAGGTACGCGTTATTAAATAAGATTCAATCGGAGGATTATAAATAAAATGAATAAGAAATTAAAAGTAGGTATTCTTGGTGCAACAGGAATGGTTGGACAGAGATTTATCTCTTTATTAGAAAACCATCCTTGGTATGAAGTGGTTGCATTGGCAGCATCTCCAAGATCTGCAGGAAAGACATATGAAGAAGCAGTTGGTGGACGTTGGAAAATGACAACACCGATGCCAGAAGCGGTAAAATCAATGGTAGTTATGAATGTAAACGAAGTTGAAAAAGTTGCAGCAGAGGTAGATTTTGTTTTTAGTGCAGTCGATATGTCAAAAGAGGAAATCAGAAATATCGAAGATGCGTATGCTAAGACAGAGACACCAGTTGTATCAAATAACAGTGCACACAGATGGACGCCGGATGTTCCTATGATGATTCCTGAAATTAATCCGGAACATGCTGAAGTTATCGAAGCTCAGAAAAAACGTCTCGGAACAACTCGCGGTTTTGTAGCAGTAAAGCCAAACTGTTCTATTCAGGCGTATGCACCGGCTTTGACAGCATGGAAGGAATTTGAGCCGGTAGAGGTCGTTGCGACAACTTATCAGGCTATTTCCGGTGCTGGCAAAACTTTCAAGGATTGGCCGGAAATGATTGAGAATATTATTCCTTATATTGGTGGTGAGGAAGAAAAATCTGAACAGGAACCACTGAGATTATGGGGAAAAATCGTAGATGGAAAAATTGAAAAAGCAACATTGCCTGTGATTACAACACAGTGTATTCGTGTACCTGTGTTAGATGGACATACGGCAGCTGTATTTGTAAAATTTAATAAAAAGCCGACAAAAGAAGAATTAATTGACCGTCTTGTAAACTTTAGCGGAGAACCTCAGGAATTAGATCTTCCAAGTGCACCAAAACAGTTTATTCAGTATCTGGAAGAAGATAATCGTCCACAGGTAAAGGCTGACGTTGACTATGAAAATGGAATGGGTGTATCCATTGGACGTCTTCGTGAAGATACTGTATATGATTATAAATTTGTAGGTCTCGCTCATAATACTGTTCGTGGTGCTGCCGGTGGGGCTGTACTCTGTGCAGAATTGTTAACCGCAAAAGGATATATTCAAGCAAAATAATTTAGAAAAAATAAAGAAATAAAAAGCTATGGGATTTGTACTCGTAGCTTTTTGTTTATGGAGAAGATTCATGAAAAAATACTATATTTCGGAGAAATTCTTAGAAACAATCTTTGAAGTGATATCAGCTTTTGGCATAAAATTGTTTTGGACACTTGTTATTTTAAGCGTTGGATTTAAATTGTCGAAATATCTCGTAAAATGGACAAAAAAATTTCTGGAACGTTCAACGATTGATGACAGTGTTGCTTCCTTTTTATTATCTATTGTAAGAATTGGATCGAAAGTAATTGTTATTTTAACTGCAGTTACAAAACTTGGAATTGAAACCTCTTCTTTTATTACTGTGCTCGCTTCTGCTGGTGTTGCTGTTGGTCTTGCATTGCAGGGAAGCCTGTCTAATATATGTAGCGGCGTGCTGATTTTATTGATTCGACCTTTTCAGGTTGGAGATATGATCAGAGAAGATGCGCATGGAAATGAAGGAACAGTAGTTGCAATTGATTTGATCTATACAAGAATAAAGACAGTAGACAATAAAGTAGTTGTAATTCCTAATAGTGTGATTACAAGTAACAGTTTGACGAATATTACGAGACAAAATGAGAGGCGCCTGGATATGCGCTTTGGTATTGGTTATAATGATGATATTTCGTTGGCAAAATCTATCGTTAGAAGAATTGCAGAAGGACATTCAGCCACAGTTGATAATGAACCGGTACAGGTTTATGTAGATGAATTGGGAGATAGCTGTGTATTTATTGGTCTGCGCGTGTGGGTACCGACGGATCAGTATCAACCGATCCGATGGGATATTCTTGAACAGGTAAAAAGTGAGTTTGATAAGAAAGGGATTCATATTCCATATAATCAGATGGATGTTCATTTGATTCAGGAAGCAAATGAATAAATAATAGGGAAGAAAACTTCTTCAAATGGGACATTGCGCAGAATGTAAATCTAGACGGACGATGTTGTCCAGCCATTCTGTCGCACCAGTCCCATGAAAAGGAGTTTTTATTCTATTTTTTGAAAAAAATCGTTTTTCGTTTGTACATAAGTACAATGATCAAAGCAGCTATCAGAATACCACAGACAAAAATAATCATAACAATACGGTAGATGTCTGTGATACCTCCATCGTATTCAAACTTGATCACTGTTCCATTCTCAATTTCAGCCTTATATTCTCCCTTAAAATTTGATAAAGAAGAATCATTAGAGATCGAAGACTTTTCCAGAGCCTGTAATTTTTTTAGTTTTATTTCCTTATTATCTACAGATAAAGATACATTTTTTATTGATTCAGAACCATTTGAAATAAAATAATAAGTTCCCATTGCTTTGTTATCAAAGGAAAGTTCTGAAAGGTCGATAAAATCACTTACAGATGACTTTCGCGAATTACTTGCTTTTTGCATTTCGGTTTTAGCAGTCAATGGGTTGCTTGTCTGTAAAAGTTGATTATATGCGGAAGAAATTTCTTCCGGTGTCCCGGAAATAAAAAGAAGGATTTGATTATCTGCAGTTTTTTTAATCTTTTGAAATCCGAGTTTTTTTAGTTTTTTTGATAACAATTTCATATCTTTATCAGAATAATGATAGGTTCCGGTAAGAACAAGTTCTCGGATCAGTACATCCTGGCTGCAAAATACGGTTGTAATACGGTAGTCGGAAAATGTCTGTTGACGATTTACCTGAAAAGTAATATCACAACTGGAAGAGTTTCCTTCTTTTAACAGATAATAACCATTCGATGTAGAAGTTTTGTCCGATTGGATCGTTCCATTTAATGGTTTGAAATATATTTTATAATTTACTTTACCATCAGCAGAGGATTGAAAGGCGTTTAAAGAGCATTTTTGGTTGTATTTATCGTTTGTTTGAAATGTCTTTTTGTTATCAAGTGATGATTTGCAGGATAAAGAAGCGGGTCCGTGCAATACTTTTTTTGCAAGGTTATTCAACTCTTTCAAGCTATTTGCTGAATAAGTAATTTGATAGGATCTGCCGGTTTTTGTGCCATTCCATTTCCACTGAAATAATTGAGGATCGAGGCCGTCCATTAAATAAGATTCTATCCCGGAACTATCCAAATCTAAAGATTCAGACGGTATTTGAAATACAACGGTCTGCTTATATTGATCGGTATCGAGCATATCTGTATAAATTGAAATAGAGTCTAAAGGAAGATAGGACATCGTATTGATATTGATCTGGTTATCTGTTTCATAATCAGAACCATCAAAGGTAAAAAGGGTATCTTCCACATTCCATATCTTATCGGCTTCTGACTCTTCCATAAATCCATCTTTGATCAGACTTTCCGAAAACCACGCCATCAAATCCCTGCTTGTAAAATTTTCCTTATACAAAAGCCCGTTTGCAAATGGCGAATCATCGTAGTAATAATCGATCTCAGGTGCAAAGTTCAGGCATTTGCTCGTTTTATTTTTGTAGTCTTCAAGAGAGTGGAAAGAAATTGTAAAAGAATAAGATATTTTTTTATCGGTTGATTGATCTTTATAAGTCATGGTCTCGGGACAATTTTCTTTTATGATTGTATCAATCGATGTGAAATCGCGATTCAAATTGGTTAAATCATTTTTATTGATGGAACACTTCATTACACGTGTGCCTTTGAAATTTTCATCTGCGGAAAAAGTGGTATTCAGATCGATACCGCATGCGGTCAGCAGGAGAAGAAGTCCTGCTGACATACATAGCAATAATTTTTTTTTCATGAAAAATCCTCGTCTATTCTTCGATTTCAACTGCATTTAAAAAATTCTCGTTGATTTCAATGACCTTTTTCATTGCTTCCATGCCGGGAGCACCGATGGTATTTCGCTTGCTGACGCATGTTTCCAGACTGATCGCATCATAGATATCATTTTCAAATACCGGACTGATCGCCTTAAATTCATCCAGAGTCATATCATCTAAAGCGATATTCCTGTCGATGCAGTATAATACGAGTTGTCCGACAATTCCATGTGCATCGCGAAATGGTACGCCATGATTTACAAGATAATCAGCGGCATCCGTTGCATTTGTAAAACCGCCTTTTGCACTTGCTTCCATGCGATCTTTCTTAAAGGTCATGGTAGATACCATACCGGTGAATAGTGCAAGACATCCCTTTACTGTGTCAATGGCATCAAAGGTGAGTTCTTTATCTTCCTGCATATCTTTGTTGTAAGCAAGAGGAATGCCCTTCATAGCAACTAAAATGTTTGTTAAAGCAGCATAAACACGGGAAGTCTTTCCGCGAACGAGTTCAGCAATATCCGGATTTTTTTTCTGAGGCATGATGCTGCTTCCGGTGCTGTATGCATCGTCGATTTCTACGAATTGGTATTCGTTCGAATTCCAGATAATGATTTCTTCTGAAAAGCGGCTTAAGTGCATCATAATGGTTGATAAAGCAGATAAAAATTCAATTACGTAATCCCGATCTGATACAGAATCCATGCTGTTGAGTGTAGGACCATAAAATCCGAGCAGTTCTGCAGTTTGTTCCCGATCCAATGGATAAGTTGTTCCAGCTAATGCACCAGCTCCCAAAGGACAGTAGTTCATGCGGTCATAGATATCGTTGAGACGGTCATAATCGCGTTTGAACATTTCCATATATGCACCGACATGATGGGCAACCGTAACAGGCTGTGCCTTTTGTAAATGTGTGAATCCCGGCATATATGTATCGATATTTTCCTTCATGATCTTATGGAGTGCTTTTAGCAGCGAAAGGATCAGATCTTCAATCTCTTCTAATTCATCGCGTACATAGAGTTTCATATCAAGAGCAACTTGATCGTTGCGGCTGCGTCCGGTATGAAGCTTTTTACCGGCATCGCCGACACGGTCGGTCAATACGGCTTCTACAAAGCTGTGGATATCTTCGTACTCGCTTGTGATTTTCAATTTGCCAGATTCTACATCATCCAGAATCGATTGTAATCCTTGCATGATCGTGTCTTTTTCCTCTTCTGTAAGGATTCCTGTCGATGCCAGCATTGTAACATGAGCCATGCTCCCTTTAATGTCCTGACGGTAAAACTTTTGATCAAAGCTGATGGAGGCATTAAAATTATATACTAATTGATCGGTTTCTTTTGTGAAGCGTCCGCCCCATAACTGTGCCATAATAATTTCCTCATTTCTATTATTATTTGCATATGCCATTAGGCATATACATTTCAATATTACTATAAAAATGAAATGAAGTCAAAAGTTCTGGCGTATACTTCAATATAAAATGTATATACTGATAGTATTGAGACAAATGAGGTTAATTATGAAGATATGAAGAAATGGATGAAATTTGAAAAATATTTATTTCTGTTTTTTGTAGGCGGCGCGGCGTACTATTGCCTTGAAATTATATCGAGGGGATATTCTCATTATTCTATGTTTTTATGCGGGGGTCTTTGTTTTATTGGATGCGGTATTTTAAACGAGTCTGTAAAAATAGAAATGAGTCTGATCAGCCAGATGGTTTTATCCAGCCTTTTGATCACAGCCCTGGAATTTATTACCGGATGTATTGTAAATTTGTGGTTGGGATGGAAAGTGTGGGATTATTCCAGGCTTCCATATAATTTTAAGGGCCAGATCTGCCTGATTTTTTCGGTGGCATGGTTTTTTCTGTCCCTTGCAGCAATTTTACTGGACGATTATCTAAGATATAAACTCTTTGATGAAGAAAAACCGTATTATAAAATTTTGTAATGATTATCATAAGCCCAAAATGAAAAAGAATCCCGTAAACGAGATTCTTTTTCATTTATCATTATTTATTAGCTTCTGCTTCCTGTAACTTCATAGCACGAACTTTTAATGGAAGACCGAATAATGTGATGAATCCTTCTGCATCGTGGTGGTCATATAAATCACCGGTTGTGAAAGATGCAAGAGATTCGCTGTATAAAGAATATGGAGAAGTAGTACCAGCTTTGATGATGTTACCTTTGTAGAGCTTGAATTTTACCTCACCAGTTACATATGTCTGAGTAGATTCTACAAATGCCTGAACTGCTTCACGAAGCGGTGTGAACCATTTTCCTTCATATACGATCTGAGCCATCTTATTGCCCATATCTTTTTTCACGTCCATTGTAGCACGGTCAAGAACCAATTCTTCTAACTGCTTTTGAGCTTCCATCAGAATTGTTCCACCAGGAGTTTCATAGACACCACGGGACTTCATACCTACAACACGGTTTTCTACAATATCACAAATACCGATACCATGTTTTCCGCCGAGTCTGTTTAATTCACGGATAATATCAGATACTTTCATTTCGACACCATTGACGGATTTTGGAATACCGGATTCAAATGTCATAGTAACATATTCGCCTTCATCAGGAGCTTTTTCCGGAGAAACTCCTAATACTAATAAATGATCGTAGTTTGGTTCACATGCAGGATCTTCTAATTCAAGACCTTCATGGCTGATATGCCATAAGTTACGGTCACGGCTGTAAGACTGGTCTGCAGAGAATGGAAGATGGATTCCGTGTGCTTTGCAGTATTCGATTTCTTCTTCACGGGAGTTCATAGTCCATGAATCCTGTCTCCATGCTGCAATAATCTTAAGGTCAGGA
>JAUNOI010000077.1:0-2786 GCA_030531165.1 Lachnospiraceae bacterium | reverse complement strand
TTCCCAATTCAAAACGAATCTGGTCATTTCCCTTTCCTGTAGCACCGTGGCAGATTGCGGTTGCGCCTTCTTTGCGGGCAACATCCACTAATGCTTTTGCAATACCAGGACGAGCCATAGAAGTTCCGAGTAAATATTTATTCTCGTAAACAGCACCTGCCTGCACGCAAGGGATGACATAGTTATCGCAGAAATCATCTGTAATATCAACGATATATAATTTAGAAGCGCCGGAATATTTTGCGCGTTCTTCTAATCCGTCTAATTCTTCGCCCTGTCCACAGTCGACACAGCAACAGATAACCTCATAATCATAGTTTTCTTTTAACCATGGGATGATAGCAGTCGTATCTAATCCGCCTGAATATGCCAAAACAACTTTTTCTTTCATTTATAAATTCCTCCTAAATAGATTGTATTCGTTATTGTCGAATATAAATATACGTCAATTATGAATAA
Source organism: Lachnospiraceae bacterium (assembly GCA_030531165.1). Taxonomy (GTDB): domain Bacteria; phylum Bacillota; class Clostridia; order Lachnospirales; family Lachnospiraceae; genus Fimousia. The sequence goes on along the minus strand of JAUNOI010000077.1, from coordinate 2,327 downwards.
TATGCAAGTACTTTTTTACTTTTTTCGTATATTTTATGCATAAATATGTGAATATAATGCATAAATATTAATTCCTATTCAAGAAATATCAAAAATATGTTGCATAGATAAAAAAAGGGTTGTATAATTATAAAACGTTGTAGAGCAGCGCATTTAATAGGATAAAATAATTTAAGGAGATTATGATGATAAAAGCAGGAATTATTGGATCTACGGGCTATGCCGGACAGGAAATCGTTCGATTATTATTGCAGCATGGTGATGTAGAGATAAAATGGTATGGATCACGCAGCTATATCGATCAAAAGTATTATAACGTATTTCGTAATATGTTTCAGCTCGTCGATGCAAAATGTCTGGATGACAACATGGATGAACTTGCAGAACAGGTAGATGTTATTTTTACTGCAACGCCGCAGGGATTATGTGCAAAATTGGTCAGTGAGGATGTATTATCGAGAGTAAAGATCATCGACTTAAGTGCTGATTTTCGTATCAAGGACGTTCAAACTTATGAAGAGTGGTACGGTATTAAACATGCAAGCCCGCAGTTTATTGAAGAAGCAGTTTATGGTCTGTGTGAGATCAATCGGGAAAAGGTAAAACATGCGAGATTAATTGCAAATCCGGGATGTTATCCAACCTGTTCCTTTTTATCGATTTATCCGCTTGCAAAAGCAGGAGTGATTGATATGAACAGCATTATTATCGATGCGAAGTCCGGAACATCCGGAGCAGGTCGTGGAGCAAAAGTGCAGAACCTTTTCTGTGAGGTCAATGAAAATATCAAGGCATATGGCGTTTTAAACCACAGACATACACCAGAGATAGAGGAACAGTTGACTTATGCATCAGGAAAGGATACAAAAATCATTTTTACTCCTCATTTAGTTCCGATGATGAGAGGTATTTTGGTGACTGCATATGCTGATTTAGTAAAGGATGTCACATATGAAGATGTAAAAGCAATTTATGATGATGCGTATCATGATGAAAAGTTTGTCCGGGTATTGGATAAGGATGCAACGCCGGAAACCCGTTGGGTAGAGGGAAGTAATTATGTGGATGTTAACTTCAAGATTGATCCGAGAACCAATCGTGTGGTCATGATGGGTGCTATGGATAATCTGGTAAAAGGCGCAGCAGGTCAGGCGGTTCAAAATATGAATCTGATGTTTGGATATCCGGAAAGTCAGGGACTTGAGCTGGTTCCTATGTTCCCGTAAAATTGAAAATTATAATATAAAGTGATTCCTAATTAAGAGAGGTTTGAGACAGAATGAAGATAATTGAAGGCGGTATTACAGCTGCAAAAGGATTTCGGGCGGCAGGAATTCGTGCCGGAGTGAAACCTACAGCTGTGAAAAAAGATATGGCAATGATCGTCAGTGAATGTGATGCGGTCTGTGCAGGAACATTTACGTTGAACAGGGTAAAAGCTGCCCCAGTAAAATGGGATCAGCAGATTGTAGATAGCAGGGAGACAGTAAGGGCAGTTGTAGTAAACAGCGGTGTTGCAAACGCATGTACCGGCAAAAAGGGTATGGCAAACTGCAGACTAACTGCAGAATCTGCTGCAGAAAAGCTTCATGTTCAGACAGAAGATGTTTTAGTAGCTTCTACCGGAGTGATCGGTGCTCAACTCCCGATGGATGTCATTACCAAAGGTGTGAATGCGCTTGCTGATGTGCTTTCTGATACACCTGAAGCAGCGGATGATGCGGCAAATGCGATTTTGACAACAGATACTGTGAAAAAGGAAATTGCCTGTGAGTTTATGATTGGAGATACAGTTGTTAAGATTGGCGGTATGTGCAAAGGTTCTGGAATGATTCATCCGAATATGGGTACGATGCTTGGATTTATTACAACGGATGTGTGTATTTCAAAAGAACTGCTTGTAAAAGCGTTAAAAGCGGATATAGAGGATACATTTAATATGGTATCGGTTGACGGAGACACTTCGACAAATGATACGGTGCTGATTCTTGCAAACGGCATGGCGGGAAATGCATGTATTGCGGAAGAAGGAGAAGCCTATGATGTGTTTAAAAAGGCGCTTCATGCAGTTAATGAACATCTTGCAAAGTCAATTGCCGGAGATGGAGAAGGATGCACGAAGTTATTTGAAGTGCAGGCAAAGGGTGCCGCTACAAAGGAAGATGCAAAATTATTAAGCAAATCAGTTGTATGCTCTTCTCTTACGAAAGCTGCCGTATTTGGTAAGGATGCAAACTGGGGAAGAATTCTCTGTGCAATGGGCTATTCCGGAGCGGAGTTTGATCCTGAAAAAGTGGATATTGTATTCAAGAGCAGTGCAGGAGAAC
>JAUNOI010000076.1 GCA_030531165.1 Lachnospiraceae bacterium | reverse complement strand
CGATTTCTGGATTATCTTCTACATATTTTCTATTTGCATTAATTGCAACCATAAAATCTAAATAATTTACATCTCCTTTATTTTCCGGAAAATATGATTTTGTACCAGTAAATAATACACTCGCTCCTGCATCTTCTGCTTTGATTCCCCATGGTTCCCATGCTGCAAAACAATCGATATCTCCACTTTCCAAAGATGCCAGCATATCCGATGCCTGAAGATTAACGAGTTCAATGGAATCAAAATCTACATCAAGGTCATCGCACATATTTTTTACTGCCACAATAACTCCTGCACCATCCGTATAACCCATCTTTTTTCCTTCCATATCTTTGGCATTTACGATACCGGAATCTTTTCCTGCTACCACAACCTGCGTATTGCCGGCATTTACCGTTGGAGCAAGAAGGCAGACATCTGTACCTTTATCTACCAGATTAATCGCCTGATAATTGGATACCGAATAAAACTGTGCTTCATTTGAAGCAATCATGGTTGTAGATACAGATGGATCGGTCAATAACTGTAAATCCACGTCTAATCCTTCTTCTTTAAAATATCCTTTTTCCTGAGCAATGATCTGCTGTCCCGAAATCTGCGGATCATATTCTCCTAATGCTACGACAGCGGTCAATTTCTTCGATTCTGTTGAATCAGAATTAGATTTTGAATTTCCCCCACATCCTACAAGACATCCTGCACATATTACCATCACTAATAGTAAACTTATCATTTTTTTCATTTCTTGTTCTCCTTTCAATTGTCAACCATAAGAAAAGGGTGTAATATGAATCAGATCAATATAATCGATTCAATATACACCCTTGTATATTCAGAGACTATACACTAGTCTTTTTTAGAAGTCAAACAGAAAATTTTTTCTATTTTTTCATTTTTTGACTTTCCAAAACCATATTTATTTTTCGAATTTTCCTTATTTTAAGCCATTTTGGTCACTTTTCAAAATCTGGCAAATTCCATGCGGCTGTGCAATGCGCACATCGTTTCCTTTTTATTTTCAGGCAGATTGTCCTTTTTTATTGTATGCTCATAAATGCAGGAAATTAGATTTTATATTTCATTTGATAATTGAATCAGGGCATCCGTCAATAGATTGGTGCCGACTTCAATGTCCGAAAAATCCGTCCACTCTGCAGGACTGTGGCTGATTCCGTTTTTGCTTGGCACAAAAATCATTCCCACCGGCGCAAACGTTCCAATAAAAAGCGAATCATGATATGCCCCACTGATCGTATGCATATAAGACACATCATTTTTCTCACAGATTTCATGCAAAATGCTCGTTATTTTTGCATTGCATTTCATTGGCATATCATTGCATTTTTCTTCAACCACCATTGTTACCTTTCTTCTCTTTGCAATCAAATCTGCCTCAAAAAGAAACTCTTCGATCACTTTATTTTTCGATTTATAATCACAATCCCTGACGTCAATAGACATTTTTACTTTTCCGGGGATCACATTTACTGCATTTGGAGTTAATTCTACAAATCCTGCCGTGCCTGTCGTATAAGGGCTTGTTCCGCATTTTGCACATCGTTCCAGGGCAAGACAGATCTCACTTGCAGCCATGAATGCATCCTTTCGCATCTCCATAGAAGTTCCACCTGCATGAGATTGTTCTCCTTCCAATGTAATCATCAGATTACTCGGCGCACAGATTGCATCAACGATACCTATCTGCTTTTGATTCCGTTCCAAATTTGGGCTCTGTTCAATATGCAGCTCCACCGCGGCATAGACATCTCCTTTTCTTTTCAAAACAGAATCATATGAATCCAGATGAAATCCATTTTCAATCAACAGATTTTCTAATGAAATTCCATCCTGGTCTTTCACAGAAGATAATTCATCTCTCGTTAGATATCCTGCCATTGCTCTGCTGCCGATACATCCCATTTGGAATTTGGTCGATTCCTCTGAAGTATAGATCCATACACAAATATCTCTTTTGTGCAGAATTCCATTTTCTTTTATTATCCGGACTGCTTCCAAACCGGCAACAACTCCGGCAACACCATCAAACATCCCTGCCTCTAAAACGGTATCAATATGAGAGCCTGTCCAGACGGGAGTAAGAGAAGGTTCTGTTCCTGGAAGACAGCCGCATAAATTTCCAATGCTGTCTTCCGTTACAGTTAACCCGATGTTTTCCATATATTTTGCAATAAATTTTCTCGCTTCCATCTCCTCTTTGGAAAAAGGCAGCCTGGTTGTTCCATGACCTATTGTTTTAAATGTATCAATCCGGCGAATTAGCGATTCTATTTTTAACTGCTTATATTTCAACATCTCTATTACAGTCCTTTGAATAAATATAAGTAAATGGCTCTCTGCCTACTCCATAAGAACACTGTGGACAGTATGGTCCGAACCATACAAAATCATCTTTTTTAATACCCATCCACTTCTGATCGAGCAGATACATGCCTTCGCCCTGTAAAATATACATGCCATGCTCCTGAACATGCGTCTCCACAATGGAATGACTTGCGCCCGGGTCAAAAGATAAGATATGCATATTCATATCAAATCCGAGTTCTGCCGGCAACAAATCCTTAATAAAAACATTCTCCATCTCATCATAAATCACATAGTCGATATCATTGACATTACCTGTTACAACATAGGATTCATATCCTTCTAATGGAATATATCTCTGCTTATACAACAGGATCTTGGCACTTTGTCCCTTAGTTTCAAATCCGATTCCGACACCTGCGGGAGCAAATCCATAACCGCCATCTGTCATTTCATACTCTGTTCCATCAATCATCACCCTGACATTTCCACTGATAATGTAGATAAAACTTTCCTCATATTCCATCCTGCCGAACAAATCCGTTGTCTTTCCTTCGGAAGATGCCTCTACTATATATTGAACAAAGCTTGCTCCCATTTTAGGAGATGCAACAATGCTGACTTTACATCCTTTTATATAAGGAATCACATTGTTTACTAATCCATTTGGCGGAATGACCGCCCATAAACCAGGATGCACCTCTGCTCTTGTCCCTAATAAATCTTCTCGATATCCCATATCATTCACTCTTCCTTTCTTCATCAATATGATCAATAAAATCAATGGCGGTCAAAACCGCTTTTGCCAAGTCTCTTTCATCGCTGTATTCTTCCGGAATATGACTTCTTCCTCCGACACTCGGCACAAATAACATTGCTGTGTCCACTTCTTTTCCAATAATTGCTGCATCATGGCCGGCACCGCTGTTAATTCTCATATTCGAAAATCCCAATCTGTCTGCACTTTTTTCCAGTCCTTTCACCCATTCCTCTTTCATTGCAGTTACTGTATTGGTCAATGTCGGTTTCATCTCGCAGGTAAATCCCTTCATTTCTTTTTTCTTTATATCCTCTGATATTTGATGAACACATTCATCAAGCCACTCCTGATCCGCACTGCGCACATCTATGGAAAATGTAATCTTTTCAGGAACGATATTGATCTCATTTGGATAAACATGAATCTCACCAACGGTTCCAACCATACCCTTATGTTTCAACACATATTTTCTCATATTCGTAATAACATCCATTGCTGCCATCACCGCATCGCTTCTCGTATCCATTGGCTGTGTTCCGGCATGATCTGCTTTTCCGACAATTGTAATATAATACCTTTGAATTGCAACAATTGTCTCAACAATACCAATTTCGATCCCCTGACTCTCCATGATAGGGCCCTGTTCAACATGTATTTCCAGATATCCCTTCCAACCTTTTCTTGGTCGTTCTGCACGCATTAAATGTTCCGGTGCATACCCATATAAAATCATGGCATCATAATAAGAAATTCCATGTTTATCAATATAATATTTCAAGTCATTGGTTGTCCATTTTCCTAAAAAAGCCTTACTGGACAAATAGCCTCCGCCAAACCGGTCCCCTTCTTCATCATTCAGGCCGGCAATCTCCAGAGTATATGGAGGAATCATCTGATTACGGATATAATATGCTGCAATTTCCAGGCCGCACAATATGCCTGCCATTCCATCGTATGCGCCACCATGCTCCACAGAATCATAATGAGAACCAATCATGATACGTTGTTCTGATTTTCCCTCTAATATGCCGATAATCGCACCGGAAGCATCCTCTGTTACAGCAAGTCCCATATTCTTCATCTTCTCTTCCAAATAATGGACACAGCGTTTTGACTCCAAAGTAAACGGAAGCCTCGTTACCCCCTGTCCGGGTGTAGCCGTAATCTTCTTTGTATCACTAATATATTTTTCGATCCTTCCGGCAATATAATCTAATTCATTTTTCATAAGCGATTCCTATAATTTTTCCATCAATTTATTCATAAATTCATTTCCATCCGCAACGATTCCATAATCTGCAAACGAAAAAATCGCAGCATTTGGATCGTTGTTTATCGCTATTTTAACATTCGTATCGCGCACCCCCTCCGTATGCTGAATTGCACCAGAAACACCAACAAATATACAACATTTTGGATGCACCACACATCCTGTCTGTCCGATCTGATGTTCAAATGGAATTACTCCTTGATCGACCAATGGCCGCGTGCCTCCGATTGCTGCTCCTATTTTTTTTGCCAGCAAAACTGCGGTTTGATATCCATGATTGTCCAATACACCCCGTCCGACAGCCAGAATCGTTTCTGCATCGATGATTTCTTCTGTATTCTGCTCAGAAATACCAAGAAATCGAGTGCTCGCTCCGGATATTTCCGGTTTTAATACAGTTACAGATGCCGTCGGGTACTTTTCCGACTTGTTACACCCGCCAATTACAACCGTAACAAGAGCAGGTTCATCGCGTTCTTCTGTTACTACCATAACTTCATTGCCAAATGCAGGTTTCTTTTGCTTAAAGATACCATTTTCGATGTATAATTCAGTACAGTCCGCAGTCATTCCGATATCAAGCATTGCGGCCACTCTTGAAAAAATTGCCTTTGCAGTTCCAATTGCCGGTACAAGGATTATCATCGGATCTTCTTTTCTAATATAATCCGCAATTATTTCAGCAGCTTCCTGTTCATAAAAAATATCCGTTCCTTCTAAACCAAATACATGAATTGTCTCATCCATCTGCAGGCTTTCGGCAAGAGATATCAGTTCTGCTGTATAAGGCGCTGATTTTCTATTTTGAATTTCTGTATATATATAGATTCCATGTGCCATACTAATGTTTCGCCTCCTTTATCAGATTAAGAACCTGATCAGCAATTTCATCGAATGATCCTGTCAACATTTGACTGCGTTTTCCCGTCTTTTCAATCAATAATGTTTCTGTTACCATTGATTTTGCACCTGAAAGTCCGATTGCATCGGATTCTATCTGCAGTTCTTCATTTGTAATCTCATGAATCACTTTTTTCTTTGCCTTCATTTGATTTCTTAGTGTAGGCAAAATCGGAGTATTGCATCCTAACGAAACCGTAATCAGAGCAGGAAGCCTCAATTTTAAATGAACAAGCTTTCCCTGCCATATTTTATGTACATCCAAAGATGATGATTCAACGTTAGAAATCTTTTTCACTTCCGTCACAGATGCGATATCCATCCGTTGTGCTATCATTGGACCAACCTGCCCGGTTGCACCATCAGAAGCAATACATCCGCACACTACCAGATCATATTTTCCAGTATACTCCAATGCTTTTACAAGCACTTTTGCCGTCCCAAGAGAATCTCCTCCCGCAAAATGACGGTCTGTCACCAGATATCCCTCATCTGCCCCCATCGCTAATGCGGTATAAAGAACAGATTTTGCATCGGATACACCCATCGTAAATACATCAATAGATCCTCCCATCTGTTTTTTTAATTGGATTGCCTCTGTTAAGGCATTTAAATCTGCAACATTCATGCCCATTTCCGTGTTATTACGTATTAAGCTGTGCGTAACCGGATCCATCCTCACCTGTCCGGAAACCGGCACCTGCTTGATACATACAGCTATTTTCATATCGAATTCCCCTTATTCTCTAAAAGTCTGCGAAATGCCCATTCTTCCAGCAACATTGTCGATTCTCCACGCATAATATATTTTGCGAGATCGCGACTAACTGCCGGCGCTTCAATCACACCATTTCCACCATAACCCGTTGCTAGCAGATAATTTTTCAGAGATGTTTCTCCAATAATCGGAAGAAAGTCCTTTGTTTCTGCACGATAACTTAACCAAGAAGATGACAGTCCGCTGTCCGCCAATTCCGGAATATAAGTATCCATCTGATCAAATAAAAATTCGATAAAATATTCATCCGTACCACCGGTCTGAGGAAGAAGATCCGGATTCCACTGTCCTGCATGCATTGGATCATCCAGATCCATGGACAGATGAGACTTACAGATAAACACATGATCTCCAGCTCTTAATCCGTAAAATGCTGGATACTTAATAACCGGAAATACATAATTCTCTCTTTTTACCGGAGGTGCCAGAAAAAATGCTTCCGCCTTTGTATGCCAGATTGGCACATCAATTCCTGCCATCTCTCCGGTAAACCGGCTCCACGGGCCCGTACAATCAACGACAGTATCAAATTCATATACCGTTCCATCTGAAACTTTTAGTCCCGTTACTTCATCTTCATTTTTTATTAATTCTGTCACCTCAGTTCCTGTATACACAATCCCGCCATTTGCCTGCATTTTTTTTACGAATGTATTGGAAATCATCGTTCCATCAAAGTACCCATCGTCCTTTGTATAGCCAGCTCCAAGAATTTCATCCGTATTAATTCCAGGAAGAATTTCCTGGATTCTACTTTTATCAGTGATATATTCTCCAGAATATCCGGCGGATTTTGCAAGTGCAATTCCTGTTTTTATCGTCCTTTCTACCTTTTCGGATGTTGCAACCACTAGGGTTCCTGTCTGATCGAATCCGGCAGATCCTTTTTCCTCCGCCTCCATCTTCAGATAAGTCTCAAATCCATATAATCGGACATCCCAATAGCGATTATTTAACGAATCATCAAATAAACATACGGTTCCTGCTGACTTTGCCGTTGTTCCGCAACCAATGCGATCCTTTTCAAATAAAATAACTTCTGCATCTTCATATAAACTCAAATTATATCCGAGGGCAGTACCGGAAATCCCTCCTCCAATAATGCCAATTTTCTTTTTTCCCATCTTTTTCTCCTATCCTTCTTTAAAATATTTTTTTGCCATGCCTGCAATCAGATCTGCTGTCCTATGTCTACCAAGAATGGAACTGTTGATTAATAAATCCCTGTAATTTGTTGTATTAAATTCTGTTTTTGTAAATTTTTCATAACAAAGTTCTCTTGCATAATCAACTTCATCAACAATAATTTTCGCTTCAGAAGCCTTGATTCCCAGCTTTTCTACACTATTTGCAATTCGATCCAGATATGGTGCATAGATAAAAACGCTGAAAACATTATCCCAGTCTTTCAATACATAATCTGCACATCTTCCAATGATGACACAGTTCTCTGTCCGAGCATACTGTTTTACCAGTTCACTTTGTACCTGGAACATCTTTCTCTGCATCACTCCATCGCCAAAACCAAATGGATATGCCATCCGATGATAACCCTGAATATTTTTATCCTCTAACAAAAGTAAGCGTTCCAAACTGACATCCATTGTTTTCGCGGTGTCTTCTAAGATGTCACGATCCAAGTACTTATATCCCATAATTTCAGCAACCTGCATGCCGATATGCCGGCCCATACTGCCAAATTGCCGCGTAATCGTAATAACGTGATTCATAAAAAAACCTCCTTATACTATTTTATCTAAAGTATAAAGAAGCTTTTTTTGATTTACAAAATTCACACTGTACGATAGTTGCAAACTATCATTGTGCATATTGCACAAAAATGCAGCCGCATCTACTCGCTCGAACGTTGTCGAAATTCAATTTTTATGTTACAATTGACGGAAAATACATCGAATAGTTAGGAGAGCATCATATGAACCGTACGGAAATAGCGATTATTGATTCTTTTTGGAAATTATTAGAAGAAAAGCCGTATAATAAAATTACAGTTAAAAATATTGTTGAACAATGCCAGGTGAACCGAAATACTTTCTATTATCATTTTCGGGATATTCCTGACCTTTTAGAACGAGTGATAAAAAAAGATGCAGATGAGATCATACAAAATTATCAGCAGTTCGAAACAAAAACACCTTCTGACTGCATAAAACCAATTGTTCAATTAAGCCTGAAAAGAAAGAATGCGATCCTGAATATCTATCATTCTCTACAGCGAGATGTATTTTTAAATCAATTGGAAGAATTTACATGCTATTTTGTTAAAAAATATATTGATATGATCACGGAACCTCTCTCCATTTCTGAACAAGATAAAAGGCTGCTCGCTCGATTTTATAAATGCGCGTTAGTCGGCGTAATCCTTGACTGGCTGGATGAAGAAATGTCTTATGACCTGCTTGATAATTTCATTCGGATCTCCAGGCTATTTGCAGGTGCAACTGACCAGGCACTTATAAAATCGACCATGCAATCATGATACTATGTTAATTTTTTTGATGATCTGTTTTCCAGAGCGCTTCTGCCATCGGTTTCCATTTCTGTGCATATTTATCACATTTTGCACATAAGTGCTCAACGTTCTCAGGTGATTGTAAATCTGTAGAATGTGCTCCAGATCTTGCGACCATCGCCCTCAATTTCTCCGGATTTTCCAACATCGGACATGGACGCAGCATATTTTCATTAAACGGCTGACCATCGTGGTATGCCATCATCATCGGCGACTGCAAAGCTTCCAATATTGTTTTCTCTCTAATATTCGAATCGGAATAATGAATAAACACACATGGATCGATATCTCCATTCGCATTAATGTGAAAATAGCGTCGTCCGCCGGCAATACATCCTCCGACATATTCGGCATCATTTTGAAAATCCATGGCAAATAACGGTTTCACTGCACGATAATGTCTGATTCTCCGATATGTCTCAGCCCTCTGCTGCGGCGTTGGCAACAATTCCGGTGAAGCATCATTTCCAACCGGCATATAATGGAAATACCAGATAAAATATGCTCCCATCTCAATCAGAGAATCAAAAAACTCTTCTGAAGTAATGGATTCAAAATTCTCACTTGTATAACATGCTGATATACCATAAATCAATTTTTTTCTATGCAGTAATTCAATCGCTTTTGTTACTTTCTTATAAACGCCTTCTCCCCGTCTGCCGTCTGTTGCCGTTTCAAAGCCTTCAAGAGAAATAGCCGGAATGAAGTTTCCTACACGCAGCATCTCATCTGCGAATGTTTCATCGATTAAAGTTGCATTTGTAAAACATAAAAATACACAGTCATTATGTTTTTCACAGATACGAATCAAGTCTTTTTTCCGAACTAAAGGCTCTCCTCCTGTATAGATATACAGATAGATGCCCATCTCCTTGCCCTGTCGTATAATGTCATCGATTTCATCCAGACTTAAATTTAATTTATTTCCATACTCAGCCGCCCAGCATCCCGTACAATGCAGATTACATGCTGAAGTTGGATCCAGTAAAATGGTCCATGGAATATTACAGTTATATTTCTTTCTATATGTTTCCTGCTTTTTCCAACCGTCTAAAACAGCATTTGCAAAAAAATTAACTGCTGTCGTCTTTGCAACTTCAGGATCGATATCGTTCAAAATCCTTTTTATAAAACTATAATATGGATGCTCCGGATCTGTCATCGCTTCTCGAATTGCCGCCCTTTGCGGAACAAATTCATCTCCCGCAAATTTATCCGCCCAATCCATTAATTTTAAAAGATTTTTTTCGGGATCCTTATATAAATATCTAAATGCCTGCTCTAATCCAAATTTTTTGATTGTCGTTGAAACACTCATGATTTCAGCCTCCTAATTTCCCATTTCACAATTTCCAAAGATACTATAAGGTATGATATTATTGTATTTTTGAAACTAAAAATGCGAAATGGTCATTTTACTGTTGAGTGTCTGTTTTTTAGGCATTGAATTGTTTTATGTCCAGA
>JAUNOI010000146.1 GCA_030531165.1 Lachnospiraceae bacterium | reverse complement strand
GGATGAACTGCAGGTATCAGCAATTTATGCACCTGTATTGGAAAATGGATATAAGTCAGAAGAATGATTGTAGGACGTGATTAGATACGATATAATGAAAGAAATAAAAAATCGGAATTTCTAGTTTGTTGAGTTAGAAAATGGGAAGAGTGAAAATGTTAAGAAACCAGAAAAAATGGAAAAGAGTTCTGATACCGATTATTGCAGCAGCCTTTGTGCTGTTTACTTTCTTTTGGTATGTGAATGATTATTACCATAGTGATGAAAGAGTGCAGAAATATTTACAGGAAAATGTACCGGTAAATGTAAAAGAAATCAGTGATGGGCTATTTTTAGATGGCCCGGGAAAAGAAAGTGCCATGATTTTTTATCCAGGGGCAAAGGTAGAATACACTGCGTATTTACCATTATTATATGAACTGGCAGAACAGGGAGTAGACTGCTTTTTAATAAAAATGCCGTGTAATCTGGCATTTTTGGGGCAAAATAAGGCAACAGATATCATGAACGAGTACCAATATAAATCATGGTATCTGTCAGGGCATTCTCTTGGAGGTGCTATGGCTGCTTCTTATTCAGCGGAGCATTTGAAGGATTTGGATGGATTAGTACTATTGGCAGCATATCCTACAAAAAGTCTGAAATCAGATACATTTTCGGTTGTGTCCATCTATGGAAGCGAGGATGGAGTTCTGAATATGCATAAGGTGAAAGATGGAAGAAGTTTCATGCCCTTTGATTATACAGAAGTCTGCGTTGAAGGAGGAAATCATGCATGGTTTGGAAACTATGGTGAACAGGAAGGAGATAAAACCGCATCTATTAGTAGGGACGAACAACAGCAACAGGCAGTGGAGGCAATTTTACAGACAGTAAATACAGCAAAGGATGGAAAACAATGAGTTTTACAGGGATTATGCCGCAGGAGGCAAAAAAGATTATAGATGAGCCGGAAGAACAGTTTATGTTATATGGGAAAGAAATGATTTTTATAAGGATATGTGCGTATGGACTATAAAATTCGAGAAATCAGAAAAAATGAATATCCAATATTAGCTGATTTTCTGTATGAAGCAATTTTTATCCCAAAGGGTATGAGGAAGCCGCCAAAATCTATTATCGAGCAGCCAGAATTGCAAGTATATATCGCTGATTTTGGGAAATCGGATGATTGGTGTTTCGTTGTCGAAGAAAAAGGGAAGATTGTGGGCGCAGTATGGGTGCGGATTATGGATGATTACGGACATATTGATGATGAAACACCGTCACTCGCCATATCGCTTTATGAGGAATACAGGAATTTAGGTATTGGGACAGTACTTATGAGAACTATGTTGGAATTTCTAAAAGATAAAGGATATAAGAGTGTATCTCTATCTGTACAGAAAGCGAATTATGCGGTTGATATGTATAGAAAAGCAGGGTTTAAAGTTGTAGATGAGAACGAAGCAGAATACATAATGGTTTGCGAATTACGATAAGAAAATCATGCTGTTGAGGAGATTTAAAAGATTTATAAAAAATATGAAAATCCAGATAACACGTTTACATTAACGTCTCAGCAACGGAAGAATCTAACAAACAAGTATAAAAATAATCAGAAAAATAGTTTTTAAAAAAGCCCAGATTACTGATATGGTGAAATCTGAGCTTTTTTAAGTAAAAATTTCTTAATATATGAAAAAAACAAAATATTATTATTTTATAATTATGCGAAATTTTGCTAAGTTTATGATGTTGCGTTTGACGGGTGGTCCTGATTTATAGAATTGCATTTTCTTTCATTTTGGCAACATTGGTTGGAATACCGATATATTTGG
>JAUNOI010000145.1 GCA_030531165.1 Lachnospiraceae bacterium | reverse complement strand
GATATGATTCGTGTATTTGTTGAAAATCCAAATAAGCTTTTAATAAATCGTTATATATAAATTCAGTTCGTTTTACGTAGAAGATTATGTGAGCGAGAAGATTTCAAAATCCGTATTTGGGGAATTGGTAAAGTTCAAACATGTAACGATACATTTAAACGGTTTCATTACCTGGTATTTTAGCGTAAAAAAGAGACATCCCGAAGGATGTCCTGAGGAGAAAATGAAAAAACAAATTATATATGTAAACTGCTGAAGACAGCAGATGCTGTTTGGCGAAGCCAATCGAAAGTCGCGCGTATTTGGTTATTTATCTTCGATGACTTCTTGTTTTACTTTATGTCTATTATTATAAATGCATCTTGTGAACGAATTGTGTTTAGATTCAAAAGTATTTCTTAAAAAATGGAAAAGAATATCGGGAAATGGTAGTGGAGGAATGAGGATGAAAAATAATAAACTAACGGTATATTTTGATTATGTTTGTCCGTATTGTTATCGGGGATTATCTGACCTAATGGAACTGCTCGTTGAATTTCCGCAGATAGAAGTAAAATGGGTTCCGTGTGAGGCCCATCCATATCCGGATTCGATGATGGGGATTTATAGCAGTAAAGCATGTCAGGCAATGCTGATCGTTGAAGCACATGGAGGAAATTTAATTCAGTTTCACAAGGAAATTTTTCAAGCACATTTTAAGTTGAGACGCCGAATTGATGAGCCGGAGGTTTTAGCGGAAATTGGAGCGAAATGTAATGTACCATATGAGATTATCATTCGTGAATTAAATTCGAAAATTTATGCGGAACAGGTTTTACAAAATAATGATCTGGTGTGGGAAAAACTTGGCTGTCAGGCTGTACCGGATTATATAGCTGGAGAAAAGGCTCTTTTGTCATTTGAAGATGTGTCGATTCCCAAAAAGAAATTAAGGCAATTTTTGTCTCTCTGTTTCTCAGATTGTAATTATGGGAATCTGAGAAATCTGAGCAAATATATGAGTCTGATTTTACGACATAAGCCGGAAACGATTGGCATTTCATTGGATGAACATGGATGGGCAGATGTCGATGAACTCGTTGAAGGGATTGCGAAGAAAAAAAGATTTAATCGGGATATATTAGAAGAAATTGTTCGTACTGATAACAAACAGCGCTATTCGTTTAATGAAAGTAAAACCCTGATCCGTGCGAATCAGGGCCATTCAATTCCTGTGGATGTGGAACTGGATGAAGTGGTGCCTCCGAAGTTTTTATGGCACGGAACGGCAGAACAGTCTGTTTCGTCGATTAATAAGCAGGGGCTGCTTTCGATGGGGCGATTGTATGTGCATTTGTCGAAGGATGAGGGAACAGCACTTAAGGTAGGAAGCCGTCATGGAAAACCTGTCATATACCGTGTGAAAAGCGGAAAAATGGCAAAAGACGGACATGTATTTTATCTTTCGAAAAATGGTGTCTGGCTGACGAAAAAAGTACCGGTTGAGTATTTAGAAAAAGAGTGGGAAGAAGAATAAAATTCAGTTTTATAGAAATAAATTGTTATAAAATTCTGAATATTATAAAATATGAAAAAAGTTGTTGACCAATTCTGAAAAATAATATATAATATAGACATAAACAAAAAAGAAATTGAAAATCTTAAGAACAGGAGGTACGGTCCAATGAAATAGCTATTATTCCAATATTATTAGAAAAATCAAAAACATAATATTTGGACAGGACCAAATCAATAGAAAGTGAGGTTATACAGTGAAACTTCTAGAATATCATTAAAAGGCCATCTAATTAATGTTTACAAATTAGATGGCCTAAAATTTTG
>JAUNOI010000075.1 GCA_030531165.1 Lachnospiraceae bacterium | reverse complement strand
ACCATTTATCCAGGACACGTTTCATCTGATTATATTGCCATTGTTTGGCTTCATTTTCTGTATAATCTGTTTTCTTAAGTTCTTCAAGAGTGGTGGTGTCATCCAATAATTCCATATTAGATATAAATGCCTGAATATCAGCTATTAAATCATTTCTAATCTGAAGGTATTCCTGTTTATTTGGAGCCAGACTTGTATTATCAAAACAGATATCCCCAGTCAGGATTTCTTCTTCCGTCATGAAGTTCACCCATTCACAATATGGATACCAGCGGGTCTTGTTCCTTTTTGTAGTCAAATCTATGATGGAAAATACAGGTACATTCATAGCAATGCATGGCAATGTCACATGCAATCTCTGTGTAACTACGAATTTTGCATTCTGATACAATGTTAGAACATCTTCTACCCTCTGAAGCCGTTCTTCATAATTTTCTCCATTTCCCTCACATTTTATTGAGTGAGAAAACTCTCTAATCTCTAAACCAGAGCCGTCTAACCAAGTAAGAACTTTTTCTTTTATCTCCGGTTTTAAATCAACTAAAACTACATACTTACCTTTGTCTTCAGAGGTCTCTTGTTCCGGCAAGGTAAGAGTAATACATCCACTCAGGTATGCGTCAATACCACATTTTTGTAAAATCTCCAATGATGTTTCATCCCTGGCTCCAACCGGTCCATATGCATCAAAAAAGTCCTTTCCTATTCCAGTCAACCATTCATTCTTCATCGGAGTTGATCTTTGTCTCACCGAATAATTATTAAAATGCATACTGGTCAACTTCGGTATAATGCATTCTGCCGGCGGCCAATTCCATTTCTTCCACATCCACCAGGCAGCCATAATCACTGCAACCGGTTCATTATTTTCTGAAGTAAAGGAATCGATTTGCTCTCTTGCAATATAATAATCTATGTGTGGCAGAAATCTGCTAATTGCATAAGATTGAATATCATCGCCAAAATTTGTACTTGTTTTATGAAAAAGAAGTCCATATTTCATTTAATTTCCCCTATACCTTTCAAACTATAATAATTATTTATATTCTTCTGCAAATATACCATAATTATAACATAGAACTGCCTATCTTAATATATTTTTCTTTTAAAGTGAAACTAAAATAAAATTCTAATCATCTTCTTAAATGCCCATATAAACTTACTGCTCCCATAACGAATAAAAAGAATTAAAGAAAAACCATTCATTCAACAGAACAAATGGTTTTACCTTGATATCCCTTATAATGAAAGCATCTTTTCCAATGTCGCTCTGACTGCCTTAATAAATCCTTCACTGTTGACGGCATTGACACTCTCAAGACTTGTGATCAACGCCAGATCTTTTGTCATCGTACCGCCTTCGATCGTATCGATCGTTGCCTTTTCAAGCTTATCGGCAAATGTCATCAGTTCCTCGATTCCATCCAATTCACCGCGTTTTCTAAGTGCACCGGTCCATGCAAAGATCGTTGCAACGGAGTTTGTAGAAGTTTCTTCTCCTGCCAGATGTTTATAGTAATGTCTCTGAACCGTACCATGCGCAGCTTCGTATTCATAGTATCCCTGTGGTGATACAAGTACCGATGTCATCATCGCAAGCGAACCACATGCAGAAGAGATCATATCGCTCATAACATCGCCGTCGTAGTTTTTGCACGCCCAGATAAATCCGCCTTCCGCTCTCATGACACGTGCAACCGCATCATCGATCAATGTATAGAAGTATTCGATTCCCAGTTCTTCGAATTTTTCTTTATAATCCTTGTCATATACTTCCTGGAAAATATCTTTAAAGGTATGATCATATTTTTTGGAGATCGTATCTTTGGTCGCAAACCATAAATCCTGCTTTGTATCGATTGCAAAGCTGAAACAGCTTCTTGCGAAACTTTCGATCGAAGCATTTACATTATGCATTCCCTGAACGATTCCTGCTCCGGTAAAGTTATGTACCAGTTCTCTGACTTCAGTGCCATCTTCTGCTGTATAGACTAATTCTACTTTTCCGGCTCCCGGAATCTTCATCTCAGAACCTTTGTATACGTCGCCATATGCATGTCTCGCAATCGTGATCGGTTTTTTCCAACAGGAAACTTTTGGTTCAATGCCTTTTACCTGGATCGGAGCACGAAATACCGTTCCGTCCAAAATCGCTCGGATCGTTCCGTTTGGACTTTTCCACATCTCTTTCAGATCATATTCCGTCATACGCGCTGCATTTGGCGTAATCGTTGCACATTTTACAGCTACTCCGTACTTTTTCGTTGCTTCTGCAGAATCCACGGTAACCTGATCGTCCGTTTCATTTCGATGCTCCAGTCCCAGATCGTAATATTCTGTATTTAAATCGATAAACGGATATAATAATTCATCTTTGATCATCTGCCAGAGAATTCTGGTCATCTCATCTCCGTCCATTTCAACCAATGGGGTTGTCATCTTAATCTTATCCATATCGCCTTTTCTCCTTTATCATGTTGATTCTATATTTTCATTATTTTTTTATCGCTGTGTTTCATTATACAATATGAAGTCAGTTTTGTAAAATACTTCATGATTTTTTTTGAAAAGTTTATTTTCAGGAGAATTTTTGAATGAAATCCATTATGTCATTTCAATTTATGTTATTCATAATACAGCTCGTCTCCCCACTCATCCCATTCTTTTTCTGCCGTTTTTATATCTACATACTCTGCATCTTTTAGTACAAGCCGGTCTGAATCTTTATCATATTCCAGATAAATATGCATATTTCCAATGCTTTCCCCGCGGTGGCCTACGGCTACTGATTTGATTAATTCCACCTGCGTCATTCCCTTGTCCTTTTCTACAAAATCAACATGATCTAACGTATACAAAAATACATCATCTTTTTTTGACTTTCTACGAAGTTTTCCGTTTTTCCAGAAACAAACCAGATTCGGATCCATAAACTCATCAAATTCTTTTTCCAAATCTTCTTTCTTGTATCCACCATCCTCGATCATGGAAACGGTCTTGGAATAACCAATATCCGGAAATTCCAGTTCAACTTTATAGTCATCTTTTAATTTTCCGCTAAAAAAAGTTCTGACATCATCATCGTCATCCCCAACTCCGGTAACATAAATTTCTTTTAAAGATCCTTCTTTTTTCGAAATTCGATAAGCCCCAAATCCTATCCATTTATTATAAACATTGGTTACGGTTAATTCCTTCACTCCATTTCCTGTCAAATCAATCGCATTTAAATCTCCCCAATCATAAAGCGCGGAAAAAAAGAAATCCGTCTTTGTTTTATAACAAACTCCGTTTTTATAATCCAGAACAACAAAATAATAGTTATCCCATTCATTATTATCATGTTTTGTTTCATATTTGTCCAATGTATCTATATCGGTGGCAACCCATAAACCCAGACAATCTCCCGTTACTTCTTTTTTATCCTCTCCTTTTTTTGATTTCTTCGTAATATGTGCCGTATGCTCCGATGCTTCTGTCAGATTTCCTACAACATGTGCACCAACAAAAACCGGCTGATCAAAACCGGCAAATGACAAATCTGCCAGATAATTCTGGTATCTTTCTTCAGCACCTTCCGGCCATTCACCTTCGTCATCGCCGGATTTATATTCTTTCTCAAAATCTTCGTATGCTGGTTCCTCCATCAATGAGACAGAAACTTCTCCACCCCTTGTTGAGGGATCAGGAATAGAAACCTTCTCATCCATACCCACACGAACGTTTAGAGATACTTCCTTCTTATTGTTATGTAACAAACTTTTCACAGGCTGACAGCCTGTAATTGCTACAATCAGTATGCATCCGAAAAACACCAGCCACATCTTTTGCTTCATAAAACATTACTCCCCTTTCCTATTTATAAAATAATTTTATTATAGTAACGTTTAAATAGCAACAAATGTGACAATTTTTTTATAATACTTTCTGGCCAACCGGATGAAACACGCTTTGCGAGTTTCATCGGTTCGCGTGCGGCGGCAAATGGAAATGCGAGCACAAGGTGAATTACCACTCGTGGTAAGAGAAGGCGACCTGGGTCGTTTCCGCTTGCCTTGTGCCTTCGCGTAAAAAAATCGACTGACAATCATCTGTCAGCCGATTTTTCTATATGAGTATTAACAATTCCTATCTTCGTACAGGTGCCTGCGGCATTTCCCATGCATCATGATCGGTATGTAATAACATATGCGCTTTATGAGCATTTGGTTCCCCAAAGTATTCTTCATATGCCTTTAATACATCTTGATTTTCATGAGAAAATCTTAAGTCATATTTTTCTCTGTCTAAGAAGTATAAGTTTTCGCCACGTACACCTGCGAGTTCTTCACCCTCATGGATTGGCTGGCCCCCGCCGCCGACACATCCGCCCGGACATGCCATGACTTCTACGAATTGATAATGCACTTTTCCTTTTTTGATCGCTTTGATCAGTTTTCTCGTATTGCCAAGTCCGTGAACAACTGCTACATTGATTTCATTGCCGGCAATGTTAAAGGTTGCTTCTTTCCAACCATCAAGACCACGTACATCGCGGAATGCATCTGCATCCGGATTCTCACCAGTTACGAGATAATATGCTGAACGAAGTGCTGCTTCCATAACACCTCCGGTTGCCCCGAAGATAACACCTGCTCCGGTTCCCTCTTTCATCGGATTATCAAATACGCCTTCTTCCAGATGCTTTGCATCGATATAGTCGCGTTTGATCATGCGGTCAATCTCCCTTGTTGTTAATACGAGATCCACATCCTTACCAGCGAATTCTTCATGGTATAATTCCATATTGGACTCACCTTTTTTCGCCGTACACGGCATAATCGAGATACAGAAGATCTTTTCCGGATCAATGCCTAATTTTTGAGCAAAATAAGTCTTTGTCGTTGCACCGAACATCTGCTGCGGAGACTTTGCAGTTGACAGCTGCGGTACTAATTCCGGATACTGGGATTTGATAAAACGGATCCATCCAGGACAACAGGAAGTAAACATCGGATATCTGTCTAATTCACCATTCTGCAATCTCTGTAAAAATTCTGTCCCTTCTTCCATGATCGTTAAGTCTGCAGAAAATACGGTATCAAATACATAATCTGCACCCATTTTACGGACAGCTGTTACTAATTTCTCAATCGTTGCCTCGTCTCTTTCTAATCCGAGACTTTCGCCCCATGCCGCACGAACAGCAGGTGCGATTTGAACGACTGTTACTTTATCCGGATCAGCAAATGCTGCAAATGCCTTATCCGTATCGTCACGTTCTCTTAACGCACCGACCGGACAATGAGTAATGCACTGGCCACATAATGCACAGTCTGCGTCTTCAATCTTACGGTTTAATGACACATCGACGTCTGTTCTGGAACCGGTATTCGCTACATCCCAGATATTCAAACTCTGTACTTTATCGCAGATCTGTACACATCTCATGCATTTGATGCATTTGGAAGAATCCCTGATCAAAGGGAAATCCTGAGACCATGGCTTCTTATGGAATTCCTGCTTATATGGAATATCCAGAATCCCCAGATTATTCGCAATTTCCTGTAATGTACAATTCTGACTTCTGACACAGGTTGCACAGCGAAAATCATGCTGAGATAAAAGGAATTCAACTGTCTTTCTTCTGGATTCGCGAACTTTCGGGCTGTTCGTTAAGATCTCCATGCCTTCCTCAACAACGTTATTGCATGCTACGATCAATCGTCTCTTTCCTACTAATTCAACAACACAGACACGGCATGCACCAATCTCATTAATATCTTTTAAAAAGCAGAGCTTTGGAATCGGGATACCAATCTGTTTTGCAGCATCCATGATTGTTGTACCTTCCGGTACAGATACTTGTTTATGATCAATTGTAAGATTTACCATATTGTCTCCCTTCCTCCCTTAAAGATTCCATATCCAAAGTGGTCACAGCGTAAGCATTTTGAAGCTTCCTGAACAGCTTCTTCGCATGTCATACAGCCTTCCACACCTTCAAAATCACATTTTCTTTCACTTGCTTCTCTTTCCGGAAGTTCCACTCTTCCACAAGGTGGACGGTCATCCAGATTTGCAGGCGGAATTTCTACATCACAGCTGATCTTATGATTGAATCCGAGGTATTCATCAATATTCGCTGCCGATACTTTACCGGCTGCAATCGCTCTAATTACCGTTGATGGACCTGTTGCACAGTCACCGCCGGCAAATACGCCTGGCATTCCTTTAAATGCAGTCGTGCTGTCTGCCTTGATCACGCCGCGCTCTACAGGAAGTCCAAACTTCGCAAATGGCTCCGATTCGATATTCTGGCCAATTGCCACAATAATAATATCTGCATCTAAACGAACTTCCGGTTCTGTCGTTGCTTTTACGCTGGCACGTCCACGGGAAATCTTGCTGATCATCTGAGGCTGTACCCATAAACCGGTTACTTTATTATTCTCATCTGTCTCAATTCTCAGAGGTGCTTTCAGTCCTAATAATTCCGCACCTTCTGCGATCGCACCTTCAATTTCAGCCGGAAGTGCGGTCATATCAGCCTGACGTCTTCTATATACAATGCTTGTCTTTTCCGCGCCGAGACGAATCGAAGTACGAACCGCATCCATCGCTACATTACCTCCGCCAATAACGCATACTTTCTTTCCTGCATAGTCCATCGGAACACCATACCCTACATTACGGAGCATCTGTACTGCGGAGATAACGCCTTCTGCATCTTCTCCTTCGATTCCTAATTTCTTATCTGTATTCGCACCAATTGTAACAAGAACTGCATCATACTGTTTCTGCAGATCTTCGATTGCCAAATCTGTTCCAATTCGCTTACCATGAACAACTTTCACTCCTGTAGAAAGAATTGCATCAATATCTTCCTGTAAACGATCTTTTGGCAGACGATAGTTTGGAATACCGTACATTAACATACCGCCAAGTCTAGGCTGCATCTCATATACAGTAACCTGATGTCCCATTAACTGCAGATAGTAAGCTGCAGAGAGTCCTCCCGGTCCTCCTCCGATAATTGCTACCTGCTTTCCTGTTGATTCTGCACATTTCGGTGCAGGTACAACTCCCGCATGATCAGCCGCCATCTTCTTCAGGCCGCGGATATTAATCGAAGTATCTTTCATATTACGGCGGCAGCGCGCTTCACAAGGATGCTCACAAATATGCGCACATGTCGTTGGAAATGGATTATCTTTACGGATCAGACGGATCGCATCTGCATAGCGTCCTTCCTTTACTAATGCAATATATCCCGGAATGTCAACCTTTGCCGGACATAAGGATACACAAGGCACCGGTAAGTTTACACTTGCGATACATCTTCCATTTGTAATATGTTCTACATAATCTTCACGAAATCCCGTAACTCCTTTTAATACCATGTTGGCTGCTTCATAACCAATCGCACAATCCGCAGCACTCATAATTGCCTTTGCTGTTTCTTCAATCAATTCAATATGAGAAAGTTCTGCTCTTCCTTCTAACACATCTTCTACTAAACTTGCCAACTGACCGAGACCAACTCTACAAGGAACGCATTTTCCACATGTCTGGGCATGACATAATCTTAGGAATGAGAGCGACATATCGATTGGGCATAAACCAGGAGGGCTGGCAGCGATACGATTCTCTACATCCTTATACAATCCTTCTACAACTAACTGAGCACGATCCGGGGTTTGAATTGTTAATCTACTCATATTTCTATTTTCTCCTTTCCCGATGTCATTACAAATATTATAAGATTGTACGAAAAAAAATGCAATAGAAAACTCAAAAATTCATCGTCTATTTTTTAACGCAAATTATCTCTATTTTTTGGCTTAAATAAGCCATTTTTTATTGTTATATTTTTCACTATATCCATTTTTTACTGTCCTTTTTATTGTACTCAAATAGTTTCATATTATTTTAGTATGATTTTTAAAAAACGCATAAAAAAGGGGACTGAATCTATTTCGATTCAATCCCCTTGTTTTTTATTTTTATAGATTTTTCTTATATTTCTATGCTTAATTCATAGATTTTAATATGTTAATAAAATAACCTTGTTGAAAAAATTTTTCAAAAAGTTAAATTAATAATCCTAAGATCTCGTTGCTTCTTGCAATAAATTTTGTCATTGCTTCCGGACTCAACGGTTTATTGGAAATCTGTGCAAGATCGTACAGATGCTCGCAGATCAAATTCGTATGCTCGCCTTCCGGCTGGTCAATGACATATTTTACGAGCTTATTGTTGGCATTTAAGATCAGCGTCTCGCTGCCGTCCGCACCGAACATCGCAGGATCCATATCACCGCCCATATTGTACATTTTCATCATTTCCTGCATACGTCTCGTATCCTCACTGAGCGTGATCATCGCAGAAACATTTTCATTTTTCAGCTTTTCTGCTTTCACAATCAGATTGTCCTTGGAAAGCGCCTTTTTAAAGATATCTCCAAGAGTTTCTCCTAAAGTCTTCATCTCCTCTTCATCTGCTGTTTCTGTCAAAGTATCCGCAATATCCGCATCGATTCTTAAGAACTTCACATCTTGATTTGCCTGTTCCAAATGTGTGATAAATGCGCTGTCGATGTTATGCGTCAGATATACTGCATCCATCTCCTGCTCTTTAAACATGTTGATGTACTGCGACTGAACGACTTCATCCGTTACATAAAAGACTTTATTCTCATTCTTATCCTTTGCGGCTTCTAAATATTCCGGAAGGGTTACGTATTTCTTATCTAAGTTCTTAAATAAGATATAATCCTTCATCTTTTTATTAAATTTTTCATCTCTCAGGCAGCCGAATTTGATAAACGGACTGATATCATCCCAATATTTTTCGTAATTTTCTTTATCAACTTTACACATACCGGAAAGTTTATCGGCAACTTTTTTCGTAATATAATCCGAGATTTTCTTTACAAACCCATCATTTTGCAATGCACTTCTGGATACATTCAATGGGAGATCCGGACAATCGATGACTCCTTTTAAGAGCATCAGGAATTCTGGAATGACTTCTTTGATATTATCCGCAATAAATACCTGATTGTTATACAGTTTAATCGTTCCTTCAATAGATTCATACTCATAATTAATTTTCGGGAAATATAAAATTCCTTTTAGGTTAAACGGATAATCCATATTCAGATGAATCCAGAATAATGGTTCCTTAAAATCCATGAAGACTTTGCGGTAAAATTCTTTATATTCTTCATCCGTACATTCATTTGGATGCTTTGCCCAGAGAGGAACTGTATCATTAATTGGTTTTGGTGCTTCTGGTTCTTTTTCTTCTACAGAATCTGCTTCCTCTACAGGAGTTCCGTCTTCCTCTACCACTTCAGGAATCTCTTCCTTTTCCTCTTCTTTGGCATCCTCATTTGTAAAATAGATCTCTTCCGGCATGAATGCACAGTACTTATCTAACACTTCACGAACACGATACTCATTCGCAAATTCCGTGCTATCTTCTCCCAGATATAACGTAATCTCCGTTCCGCGTTCCATACGATCGCCGTCTTCCATAGTAAATTCTGTTCCACCGTCACATTCCCAGTAAACCGGAACTGCATCTTCTTTATAAGAAAGCGTATTGATCGTCACCTTATCTGCTACCATAAATGCAGAATAAAAACCTAATCCAAAATGACCGATGATCTGGTCTTCATTCGTCTTATCTTTATATTTTGCAAGGAAATCTTCCGCTCCGGAAAATGCGATCTGGTTAATGTATTCTTCCACTTCATCAGCAGTCATACCAAGACCGTTGTCGATCACTTTGATCGTCTTATTCTCTGGACTTACCTTTACATCCACCTGATAATGGTTTCCTTCCGGTTCCTCAAATTCACCAATCATGTCTAATTTTTTTAATTTTGTAATTGCATCGCATGCATTCGAAACTAATTCTCGTAAAAAGATGTCATGGTCAGAATATAACCACTTTTTAATGATTGGAAAAATATTTTCACTATTGATTGATAAACTTCCTTTTTTGTTACTCATTTTGTAACATCTCCTTTACTTTACATTTTAAATTCATAACCCAATATGTTGTTAACATTTCTTTCGATAATGAATATATTAATACCTTCCATAACGAATGTCAAGAAAAAATTAGCACTCGTTTAAAATGAGTGCTAATAATTCAATCTGTTTTTTACACATCCAAATGATGTATTTTTAAAAAAACATTTTGATTTCTTCATCCTTTTTATGATAATCTCTAA
>JAUNOI010000015.1 GCA_030531165.1 Lachnospiraceae bacterium | reverse complement strand
ACTCCTTCAAATAAGTTCTTCTAAGCATACCATATTTTCCTATGATTCTGGTTTCTCGTTGAACTGCCAGGTAAAAGCAAATATCCACTTCGTTCGTACTTAATTTTCTGCCGACAACTCATGTTACATCATTGCTACAAACCCCTCCTAAACTGGATTTTCGATTCCAAACCGGGCAGATTTTCCTCTGAATCCATTGAAAGTGTTCCGTTTCTGCTTTGGGGAAAACGGGCGGAAACACTTAATTTTACTGGCATCTATCAATGTAACCTTATTATAACGTCCTCCCCATACCCAATCTGGTTATTCGGATATTCCTTGAATCCTGGCAGAAGTTTTGCACCCCTTTGTAGATATGCCTTTACTTTCTCGCCGTATAGATAGGGATCATGTCCCTGCACGATTCCCCATTCCATCAGCAATGCCGCCGTGCCCGTGACAAATGGAACCGCCATGGAAGTACCGCTTCTGATGCTTTCTCCACCGGCTGGTGAAGCCGCCGAGATCCCGACTCCCGGAGCTGCCAGATCTGGTTTTAAAATAGCAAATGCAGCATCTCCCCTTCCGGAAAATGGAGCATATGTTTGATGATCCGCATCATATGCACCGACAGAGATAACTGAATCTGCGGTGGAAGGTATTGTCAGCGTCATATCCGTACTCGGCATCAAAAACCGCGTGCTGCGGCTTGTCGTCTCCGATACCGGAAGCCACATCGCATATCTGCCGTTTTTAATTTTTCCCGGAATGAGAAAAATGGTCCAGATTCCGCTTTCAATCTGTTCCTGCGAAAAAAACAGCAAAAATATCTCCTGTCGCAGATTATACGGCGACGGCATGCCCCAAAAAAAGGACAGATCCGTCTGTCCGAATTTCGCCTGGGCAAACCCTGTCTGTCCGTCGATCCGCTGTTCTCTTCCGGATGGAGATTTGATTTCGATTGAAAATTGGTCCGGATATTCCTTCCATATTTGAAGATTCCACGAAGTTTCATATGGGGCAACGGAAATTTCAATTACTTCTGTCTGCCCGTTTTTTAAACTGCCCTGCTTGTGCCTGCCCGTATCGCCTTCATTGCCAGTTCCAACGCAGATGCAGGTTTTCCACAGATTCGACGCCTGATCAATATACGTTTCCAGAAGACTATTTCCGAGATGATCTCCGTAATTTGTTCCATAGCTAATATTGATTGCAAGCGGTTTCTGCCGCTGCTCGGCTTTTTCAATCAGAAAATCGATCGCCCGCATCAAATTCGTCGTTCGGGATAATTCTCCTTCCACGCTCCTGCCTAATTTGACAAACATGATCTGTGCCTGCGGGGCAACACCCTGATTGCCTGCCGCAATCGATGCAACATGTGTGCCATGTCCCGTTAAATCCGTAATAAATGTTTTCCGTTCGGATATAGATTCCTGTATCTCTTCCTCATCAAAATACCTGCCTGTCGTCTGATCCCAGATCTCCACAAAAGCACTTTTTCCATCCGACCTGATAAAATCCGGATGAAGTACATCGATTCCCGAATCAATGATTCCAATCAGTACGCCTTCCCCGGTTGTATGGATACTATTTCTTACAGATAATGGACAAGAGGCTCGAATCCCAGCTTGAACAAACGGGGAAATATTCTTTGCCTTTTCGATATATATGACCGAAGTTTCCCTCGAAAAAGGTCCGATCCGATTTTCTCGAATCGTAACGATCGCATAATTGCCGCTGAGAATAGAAATATCCGCTTCATAACGCTCTGACAAAACGGCAAAATCATCCGCTGCTCCGGCAAAGCGAACGACCAACTCCCACGTGCCCTGGTCTTTATTATAACCTGCACTCAATTCCGCACTTCCCAACAGCTGCTGCTGCGGAATTTGTAAGGCGAGATTCAACTGATCCTCTATCTTTTCATTTTCCATAAATGCTCCGATCCCGGTTTTTATTAATCTATGTCCGAAAACACAAATGTTTCTCCTTCATGAGAAATTTTTTGAAATCTATTTTTGTATTTTCTTCCACATTCTGTCTGCAGATAAGCATCGCATAACGCATAGGCGCCCCACATATGCATTGGAAATACCATTTTCGCCCGCGTATGCTCCATGAAATAATTCATTCCCCACGCATAGGCGCCCTCTTGTCTGGGATCTAAAAGCATGAAGGCAAGATCGATATTTTCATGTTCCAATTTTGCGATCTGCCTGATATAACCTGTCTTCATCGCCTCATTGTCGCTTTCCGGCTCCCCGATCCAGTGCCACCAGTTCAGATCTCCTGCATGAAAGATATCGAGTCCTTCCGCATGCACAAGAAATGCACATCCTTCATCTGTGGATTGAAATGTATCCACAAAAATATCCTCAATTCGATATGATTCATTCCATGATACGATCTCATACGGCTCTTTTAATGTTCTTCGACGATATTTTTTTACATCTTTTGAAAGGATGTATGTCACATCCTCTCCGCGCCGGCGCAAATCAAAGATTACGGGATTATAGTGATCCTGATGAAAATGCGATACAAATACATACCATTTTTTCCCTGCAATCTCAGGAATTTCTCCTCGATAATAATCAAATAGCAAAACGCTGTGTTCCAGCTCTACAAGATATCCGCTGTGGTCAATAAATGTTACTTTCATATACCTCTCCTATTTCTGATTTAAAATTTTTTCACAAACATCCGGTTCAAATTTCCCGGTTCTTAGCATTTCAATTTCATATTTATACGGAGGAAATGATTTTTTCGTTCCTTCCAATTTTATATATGGAGTTTCCAAAATCTTCGGAACCTCCATGAAACCAGGATGATGGACGATGTGATACAGCGCATCAAATCCAATCGTTCCAAATCCAATATTTTCATGGCGGTCTTTTCTTGCTCCAAGCGGATTCTTGCTGTCATTGACATGAAAAACTGCAACCTGGTCTTTGCCCACAACGCGGTCAAACTCTTCCATGACCCGATCAAATGCCTCTGCAACCGGATATCCGCTGTCATTCGTATGACAAGTATCAAAGCAGACACGCAGATGCTCCGGGTATTTGACACCATCATAAATGCGTGCCAGTTCCTCAAAACTTCTGCCAAGTTCACTTCCCTTTCCCGCCATCGTTTCTAATGCGATCTTTACCTTCATATCCTTGTGCATGACCTGATCCAAACCTTCAATGATCCGTGCGATTCCCGTATCCTCTCCGGCCCCAACATGTGCTCCCGGATGCAGAACCAGTTTATCTGCTCCCATCGCCTCGGCACGTTCCAATTCAATTTTCAGAAAATCCACCGCAATTTCAAATGTCTCTTTTTTTACCGTATTGGCAAGATTGATGATATATGGCGCGTGGACAACAAAGTCTTCAATTCCATGCGATTTCATATATTCCCACGCTTCTGGAATTCTCAGTTCCCCGACAGGTTTTCTCTTTGTATTCTGAGGTGCTCCGGTATATACCATAAATGTGTTCGCTCCATAAGAAACCGCTTCTTTCGCAGAGCCAAGCATCATCTCTTTTCCTTTCATTCCAACATGTGACCCTATTTTCAGCATAACAGACTCCTTTGCTTTCTCTTCTTTTGCTCTATTGTATCACAAAACACCCATTCCTTCTTCTGAAAATATTCTTTCAAGATGGATTGACTTTTCTTTTTCATCAAGTATACTTTTTATTATGCAATGAAAAGGAGAAATATATTATGGAATTAAGTATATTATTAGCGAAACAAATCATCTCGCTGTTTTTAATGGTTGTTCTTGGATTTTTACTCGTAAAAATCCACTTGCTGAATGTGAAAGACAGTGATGTATTATCAAAATTAGTGGTATTCGTTTTTTCACCATGCGTGCTGATCCAATCCTTTACCCATACACATTTTTCAATCAAAACATTATCGGGACTGATGATTGCCATTGCCGGCGCAACGGTCGTACACATAATCTACATCACACTCAGCAAGCTTGGAGAAACTTTTTTTGGATTTAATAACATCGAGAAAGCTTCGCTCGTCTACTCCAATGCGGGCAATCTGATCATTCCTCTTGTTGCGGCAACACTGGGAGACGAATGGGTCTTTTATTCCTGTGCCTATATTATCGTCAGCACATTCCTGTTCTGGAGCCACGGCAAATCCGTCATCTGCGAAGAACCAAGAATCGAATTGGTCAAAGTCGTTACAAATCCGAATATCATCGCGATTTTATTGGGACTTGTATTCTTTTTGACTGGTTTCGGACTGCCTTCCATCCTGGACAGCTGCACTGCATCACTTGGAAATATGATCGGGCCTGCGAGTATGCTCGTCATCGGAATGGTCATCGCCGATATGGATTTAAAACTCGTATTCACAAACCGACGCGCCTATGCCGTCTGCTTTGGAAGACTGATTTTTTATCCGCTGATCACGATTTTCTTTTTCTGTTTTTCCGGAATTTTAAGTCTGCATGAGGAAGCATCGCGGATCTTACTCGTAACGTTACTCGCCGCATCCGCACCGTGTGCAGCAAATGTCACCCAGGTCGCACAGATTTATCACAAAGATGCCACGTATGCGAGCGCGATCAACGTGATCACCGTTGTCTTTTGTATTGTTTCCATGCCGCTTATGGTAGCAATTTATCAACTTTTTCTATAGATATTGTGAGCCTCTTCTATTTAATAAATAAAATTTCTATGTTAAAATATAAACAAATATTTAGTAAAGGAGGAATTTATGAAATCGCTAAACGAAATCATTGGACAGGCAAAGCTGACAAAAGTCGGTACGATCATCGCTCGTTATATATTGGATCATACGACGGAATCATGTTTTATGACTTCGACGGAATTGGCCAATACATTAGATGTAAGTGAAGCTTCTATTATCCGTTTTACCCGCTCAATTGGTTTTAGTGGATATATGGATTTTCAGAAATATTTACAAAAATGCCATTTGGATACACTGACGAAGATTCCAAGCCGTATTTCTGATCCTGCCGAACGTTTTGCAGAATCGATGAAAGATCATCCTGGAGAATTGCATTTTGGAATTGAAGCACTTAAAATAGCAGACGCTAATTTGAGAAGTGTATTTTCTTTAAATGGAGTAGAACTTTTTAATGAAACACTGGACCTGATCCTAAATGCGGACAAAGTTTATATTGTTTCCGGTCATACGAATATCGGACTTGGGAACAGACTTTATTATTTACTAAAATTAATCTTACCAAACGTATATACAGCAGGGATTAATACTGGAAATGCAATCGAACATCTATGTGATATTACCTCAAACGACTGTCTGATTTCCTTCTGTCTTCCACAATATTCCAAAATGGATATCACTGCATTGCAGTTTGCAAAAGATGCGGAGGCAAAAATCATCTTAGTTACGGACATTCATAACAAGCATATGCTGGCTCTTCAGAAATTCGCCGACAAACTTCTGCGTGTAGACGTAGGAAGTAATTCCTATTTTACAACTCTGATCGGAACCGTATTTCTGATTGAATTGATTGCAGACGGCATCAGCCGTAAAATTGGCAAACACGAGATACAGGATCGCCTGGAACGTCTCGAACAGTATACTTCCATATTAGATGTACTTTGAGCGGATGCATTCATATAAAAACGATGGGAGATGCAAGATTACATCTCTCATCGTTTTTTCATTTACGCGAAGGCACAAGGCAAGCGGAAATGCTCGCATTTCCATTTGCCGCCGCACGCGAACCGATGAAACTCGCAGAGCGTGTTTCATCCGGTTCACTATTTATTATTTACTTCTTCTTCGCGTAACAACTACAATGACTCCAATCATCAAAAGCAGTGCCGGTATTCCGATCACAGATGCAAAGGATACCAGCTGTACCGCTGCTGTCGTATAAGTCGCTGTATCATGATCCGTCGCTTTCGCCTTGATCGAAATCTTATCCTCTTGTTGAGCCAATGCATTGACACAATTGGACACAAAATCCGAGTTCGCTCCGGATACATATTGATCGATCTCATTCAAGATTATGCCTGGACATGCAATAACGATAACCTGTGCATTTCCATCCTCATCGACGGTCTCTGACGCGACAGAAAATGGTCCGCTAATATCTGCTTTTTCTTTTTCAATCTTGCTGCTCTTTATATTCACCTTAGAATAAGATTCGTCACTTGTCGATAACAATGAAACGGCATCCCCGCTCAGTGTCAGACCTCTGCTCACAGGTGCCAAAATATAAGATGAATTTGTAAGTAATGCATCCGTAATATCCGTGCTTTCAATCGTTGGAAGCATATACGTTGGATAATTCTGCATATATTTTGTACTGTCGGTTTCCACAACAATACCATCATTTACTTTTACGCCATAAGATTTTAACAGATTCTCAAAGTTTGTAAGATTATCCGCATCCGTACTGCACACATAAAATAACTTTCCGCCCTTTTTCATGTAGGACTTTATTTTTTTCAAATCCTTGGATGAAATGTCATTCGTCGGTGCATTGATCAAAAGAATCTCGCAATCCTTCGGCACTGAGGATTCTGTCAGTAAATTCAGATCTTTAAATTCATAATTGTCGGACTCAATCGAACTCTGAAAAGAAGCATCAAATTCCTGCTCACCATGCCCTGTCAATGTATAAATGATCGGTGTCTCATCCGATACTACGTAATTAATTGCGGAGGTAATACAGGACTCCAGATTAATGGCCGTCGTGTAGTTTCCGCTGCTATCCATATCATACGTGACAAAATCTTCAGAGGAAATATATTTTGCTTTCTTTCCACTTACGACAATCACATCTCCTTCTGCTGCTGTCTGACTGCCCGATAAATATTCACTCGCAAAATTCGGATATAATTCCATATCACGGTATTTAACCGAAATATGCTTGGAATTTTTTTTATATTCTTCTACAATTTGTAAGTAATTGTCACCCACATTTTTCTTACTGGCAAGAAAATAAATCGTCACATCTTGTTTGATATTTTTCACTATTTTCTTTGACTGATCAGAAATAGAAAAGATTTTATTATCCGTTACATCGTAACTCCAATTTCCTTTCGTCACTAACACATTCGCAAGAATCGCAATAATGATGACCAACACGATCGAAGTCGCAGATAATGCTCCCATCGTTTTTTTTGTCCTTGCTCCGGAAACAGGAGCTGCATTTTGTTTTTTCTCAGACTTTTTTTGTCTTTTTAATTTATTCTTTAAATCCATGTTATTTGCACCTCCTTATTTCCATCTTCTATGTTCCAGGATCTGTGTTCCAATGAAAAGGGAAACAACAACGAATGAACAATAGTACACAACAGAAGATGCATTTAATATTCCATTCATAAAGTTGTTAAATCGATCCATTAAAGAAAGCCAGGAAATAATATTCGCAAGACCATTATCAAATAGATCTGATTTTACTATATAGGCAACAATAATCGCAACAATCGGAACAATGCCGGAAATTGCAGTTATGATCCTATCTTTTGTTTCCGCATAAAACATCCATGCCAGCAGAATCGCGGCAATCAAAAGCAGAATCATGGTAAATATACCGTTTGATGGAAACATCTCCGTAATATAAGGCATCATAAACATGAGCAGGAATAATGCGAAACTCAATACCGCTGCGATCATCTGATGTTCCGTTGTACAGGAAATCAAAAGCCCAATAGCAATCAGCCCTGCTCCAAGTAAAAAGGTCCCTAAAAATCCGGTCAACGTCATCGGCCAGTTTACCGTTCCAAACATACTTGTAAAAATCGGGAATAATCCAATGACCAACAAAGATATCAAAAATAACGTCAATGCAGCCAGATATTTTCCGACAACGATCTCCCATGTCCGCACCGGTGCAGTAAATAGCAATTGGTCCGTCCTCTGCTTCTTTTCCTCCGAAACCAGCCGCATAGTCAGAATCGGGATAGCAATCAGAAAAATGATCGTCACATTCCCTAATACATAAGTTGCGAAATTCGTCATCGCATTGATTACACAATAATAAACATAATAAATTGCAATCGCCACCGTAAAGAATGACAGATATACATATCCGGTCATAGAATGGAAATAGCCCTTTAACTCTTTTAAGTAAATTGCTGCCATCTTTATTTCACCTCATTTTCCTTTCCGGTAAGCTGTAAAAATACATCTTCCAAAGATTTTGTTTTATGTTCCATATTGAGGATCGGAATTTTCTTTTCGGCAAAATAAAAGAACAACTGATCCCGGATGTCCTCCTCTGTCTCTGATATTTCCGCTTTGATGATCCACTGTTCATCTCCCGACTCTTCCAATTCATAGGCAGAGAAATATGAACATTCAGAAACTGCTGCTTCAATTGCCTCCCGCTCACCTTTTACGATAATATCAAGGGCGTTCTTATCGCCAAACTTTGCTTCTAATTCTTCCGTAGTTCCCTGTGCGATCACCGTTCCCCGGTCAATAATAATCACACTGTCGCAGACCGCACTGATTTCCGATAAAATATGAGAACTGATTATAATTGTATGCGTTTTCGCGAGCTCTTTGATCAACTTTCTCATATTGATGATCTGTTTTGGATCCAGTCCAACCGTCGGTTCATCCAGAATCAGTAATTCAGGTTCTCCAAGTAGTGCCTGTGCAAGCCCCACACGCTGCTTATATCCTTTGGACAAAAATTTAATTAGGCGGTTTTCATATTCTTCCAGTTCTGTCATACGGATAACTTCTTCCACCTGTGTCTTTCGATCTTTTTTCTTTACTTTTTTTAATTGTGCCACAAAATTCAGATATTCTTTTACCTTCATATCCAGATAAAGCGGCGGAATCTCCGGCAGATATCCAATTAATTTCTTTGCTTTCATCGGCTCTGTCAAAATATCATAACCGCCAATCTTTACTTCTCCGCTTGTTGCGGAAAGATATCCGGTCATAATGTTCATTGTCGTGGATTTACCGGCGCCATTTGGCCCCAGTAATCCCATGATCTGCCCTTTTTCTACAGTAAAATGAATTCCCTGCAGTGCCGTTTTATTTCCATACTGTTTTACTAAGTTGGTAACTTGTATCATCGGTTAACTCCCTTCTGTCAAATCTAAAACCTATTATAAAACATAATTGCGAACACTTTGTGAACATTTCCCCGCATTTTAGAACAAAACCGGATAAAACACGCTCTATGAGTTTCATCGGTTCGCGTGCGGTGGCAAATGGAAGCTTGCCTTGTGCCTTCGCGTAAAAAAAATCTGTCATATGATCATACGACAGATTCTCCAGTACTATTTTAAATTTCCAGCCAAAGTTCTTTAGATACTTGTTCCACAATGATTACAATAATTACTTTCTTTATCCACCATCTCACCACAATTTGGGCAAGGTTTTTTACCTCTTAACTGCTGAATCTCATCTTCAAGCACCTTCATGGCGGACAATCTCGCTTCTACTTCGTTAAAATCTACCAGATCCATCTCTGCAGGAACATCCTTCGTTGCTTCATAAAAACGTTGTCCGATCCTGGCATAACATTCTTCCAGCTTTTGCTTTTCCGTATGAAGCTGTGCAGTCTTAACCGTAATATCCGCTACATCTTTCGCTTTCTCAGCCGCCTGCTTTCCAACAGAGGATAAATTCTTCTGTAAATCATCAAAAAATGCCATCATTCTCACGTCCTTCCTTTTGTATGAATTCATTCTAACATATTTAAGAAACATACTCAAATCATTTCTTATTTATCTCCCAGCTCAAGCGTATTCAAAATATTCATCACCTGATCATCATATTCCTTCTGCCAGCTCATCTCACCGTCTACGGTTACAACATAATGTTCATATCCATCCGTAAAATGAATAAAATCCCAATACTCATGATTATCATAAGTTCCCACCCGAGCTTTCTTTCCATTATCAAAACGGACTTCTTTTTGATCCAGTCCGGTTCCGCATACTCCAAACATATCCACATACGATATCAAAAATTTTCCTTCTTTTTCACCTTTCGGCCAAAAAGAAATTCCAAATGTCCCCTCTTTCTCATCATATTCTGAAACAGAATATTTCCAATCACCCGGCAGTTCAAAACTTATTTTTCCCAGTTCACATTCATAACTGACATTCCGACAGTCTTCCATGACCATGTTATGTCCAATCCCCTGAAAATGATATACTGCAAACGCGAAAACCATAATCAACACTAATAAACTGAAACCAATCTTTTTCTTCATAATTACCTCCCTGCTACAGTGTAGATAATACACCTCCAAATTTCACCGATTCGCGTGTCGCAAACATAACATAAAAAGGAAACGGAAATTCCGTCTCCTTTCATCTGTCATTTTTTATTCAAATTAAATGCCTAATATTTTCTTTACTTCAGCGAGCATCTCATCCTTCGCACATACCGTATCATGGAGAACCGGTGCCGTACGAATCTCTTCAATCGCATTTGGTACAACTGTTCCTGAGATTCTGCTGAGTTCGTCAACTAACTCAAAATCTGTCTGACTATCATATGCTGGATCGATTGCATTCATAACACTTCGTGTAAATTTGAATGGACTTGCTGTTGAAGCAATAACCGCCGGTGTCTGATCTTTCGTTTCCTCAAGATATGCATAATATCCATGAGCTGCAACGGCAGTATGCGTATCCATAACATATCCTGTTTGTTCATAAACGCGCTTAATAACTGCTGCCGTCTCCTCTTCTGTCGCATATACTCCGACAAAATCTTCCAGGTTCGCTTTCATCTCATCTGTAATTGTGTACTTGCCTTCTTCCGAAAGGTTCTGCATCAATTGAGCACACTTTTCTGCACTGCTTCCTGCAGTCTTATGAATCAGACGTTCTAAGTTGCTGGAAATCAGAATGTCCATGGATGGAGAAGACGTTAAGATAAATTCTCTGTTCTTATCATAAGTTCCTGTCTGGAAGAAATCAAATAATACTTTGTTCTCATTCGATGCACATATTAACTTCTTAATCGGAATTCCCATCTGCTTTGCATAATATGCAGCTAAAATATTACCGAAGTTACCAGTTGGTACAACAACGTTCATAGGGTTTCCATCTGTAATTGTATGATCTGCTGCTAATTTTGCATAAGAATAGACATAATATACGATCTGCGGAACTAAACGTCCGATATTGATGGAGTTCGCAGACGAGAACTGATATCCTGCCGCATCCATCTCTTCTGCCAATTCAGCATCCGAGAACATCTTCTTCACACCTGTCTGTGCATCGTCAAAGTTTCCTTTAATTCCAATCACGTAAGTATTATCGCCCTTCTGTGTTACCATCTGCTTTTCCTGAATCGGACTTACACCGTCTTTTGGATAAAATACAATGATCTTTGTGCCCGGAACATCTGCAAATCCGGCTAAAGCGGCCTTACCGGTATCACCTGAAGTGGCAGTTAAGATTACAATCTCGTTCTTAACATCGTTCTTTTTCGCAGCTGTCACTAACAAATATGGCAAAATAGAAAGTGCCATATCCTTAAATGCAATCGTTGATCCATGGAAGAGCTGCAGATGATATGCATCTCCCACTTTTACGATTGGAACGATCTCCGATGTATCGAACTTATCATCATATGCATGATCGATGCAGTACTTTAACTCCTCTTCTGTAAAATCAGTAAAGAACAACTTCATCACTTCATAAGCAACTTCCTGATAGCTCATAGTGGCCAATTCTTCAACCGTCACATCGAGTTTTGGAATCTCCGTCGGTACAAAAAGCCCACTATTATTAGCTAAACCTTTTAAAATTGCCTGAGAAGCGGTTGCAGTTTCATGATCATTTCTTGTACTTTTATAAATCAAATTCATAATTTCCATCCTTTTCTATGTAAATTTCTTTCTAATTATGAAAACAAAGTCTCACATAGCATAGTATAGCACAACCCCTTTTTGGCTGTCTATGCATTTTTCGCTGAATATTGACCCTAAATTCTGTTCATTTTCGTTCTTTTGACAAAAACATATGTCCTCATATGACGTTCATTCACTCTGATATTCCTTCAATAGCCGGCATATCATCGCGGGAGAATATCCTTTTCTTGCAAAATAAGAAAAAAATTTTTGAAAATTCTTATCATCTATCATGCCTTTTACCCGAACGCGTTTTTCAATCTGTTCCTTCAGCGACCGCTCTTCCGGATCATCTTCCTGTTCCTCCCAGATGCGCATAAACATCTCTTTGGTGATTCCCTTTAAAGACAGATCATGCTCCATCTGCCGGCGACTTTTCCTTCTGCTGTTAAGTTCTATAAAGCTTCTGGTATATGCCTCATCATCAATCAGATGATATTCATCCAAAAAAAACATAACCCGCTCTATGATATCCTGAGGATATCCATTCTGCAGCAGCTTCT
Organism: Lachnospiraceae bacterium; assembly: GCA_030531165.1. Lineage (GTDB taxonomy): Bacteria > Bacillota > Clostridia > Lachnospirales > Lachnospiraceae > Fimousia. The sequence goes on along the minus strand of JAUNOI010000015.1, from coordinate 25,858 downwards.
GACTTAATTCTTTTTTTGTCCGATTACGGTACTGTAATAGCGATAACGCTTTCTCCTTCGCTCTCGGAAAAAGAATCAGCCGATAGATTTCCTCTATCAGCTGTTCGCTCAATTCATCGCCTTCTTCTAATCCAAGCCGCTTTATCTCCTTCGTATACAGAAAAAATGCATACTCTTCATCTAATTCAACCTGTACTTTGTACTTTCCCTGCTTTGAAAGTTTGGTGATCAACATTATTCTTCCTCTGTATCCTGTGGTGATTCTTCTCCGATATTATAAGCAAGACGTACTTTCCTATCCACTTCTTCCATAATCTCCGGATGTTCTTTTAAGAATTTCTTGCCATTCTCCCGACCCTGTCCAATTTTCTGACCTTCGTAAGAATACCAGGAGCCACTTTTGTTGATAATATCCTCCTTTGCTGCAAGATCGAGCAGATCACCTTCTTTCGAAATACCCTGTCCATACATAATATCAAACTCGGCCTCTCTGAACGGAGGTGCAACTTTATTCTTTACAACGCGGACTCTGGTACGGTTTCCAACCATCTCACCACCCTGCTTTAACGTTTCAATCCTGCGTACATCCATGCGGATGGATGAATAGAACTTCAAAGCACGTCCTCCGGTAGTAACTTCCGGATTACCAAACATAATTCCGACCTTTTCACGAAGCTGGTTAATAAAGATTACTACACAGTTTGATTTGCTGATTGCAGCGGTCAGTTTACGCAATGCCTGCGACATCAGACGCGCGTGAAGACCCACATGCGAATCCCCCATCTCACCGTCAATTTCCGCTTTTGGAACAAGTGCAGCTACAGAGTCAACAACGACAATATCCATCGCACCTGAACGAACCATCGTCTCCGTTATCTCCAAAGCCTGCTCTCCGTTATCCGGCTGAGAAATATATAAATTATCGATATCGACTCCGATGTTCTTTGCATAAACAGGATCCAACGCATGCTCTGCATCGATAAATCCTGCAATACCTCCTCTCTTCTGCACCTCAGCGATCATATGAAGTGCTACCGTTGTCTTACCGCTGGATTCCGGTCCGTATACTTCTACAATTCGTCCTTTTGGAACACCTCCAAGACCCAGTGCTACATCTAAGCTCAAAGAACCGGTTGGAATGGTTTCGATGTTCATATTCGCTCCGGATTCACCAAGTTTCATGACAGTTCCTTTGCCGTAATCTTTCTCCAATTTTGTAATTGCCGCTTCAAGCGCCTCTAATTTTTCTTTATCTGCCATCTGATATCTCCTTTTCTATATCTAATCTATACGATCTTCATCATGCTTTGCAATGAAATTATATCATACTGCCAATAACAAAACAAGTGTTCTGTCGAAAATTTGTTCGATTTTCTATTCTGCCTTCATTCTAACATAATGATACAAAAGAAACAATAAATGATTACATTTTTTTACAATTTTTACAGAAAATTTATATTTACTCGTATACATTTATGATAGAATGTCTCATTAAAGTAAGTGCCCGGACGACTGCAGTATAGCGTACTTTTTCACGGTTTCCATTTAATTGGTATTTTTGTACTGTCGTTTTTCCATTTACCGTACAGGAAATATATACAAGCCCAGGTTTCTTTTCTTCTGTTCCGCCTCCGGGACCGGCCAAACCAGTCGTAGCGATCGTTACTTTTGCTCCCGTCACCTTTGCCAGCCCTTCCGACATTTCTCTTGCACATTCTTCAGATACCGCACCAAATTGCTTTAACGTATCCGCCGATACCCCCAAATATTTCATTTTCGCTTCATTCGCATAGGTAATAAAACCTTCGTTAAAGCAATTCGAAACACCGGGCACGTTTACTAACCTTCCTGCAAGAAGTCCGCCTGTGCAGGATTCCGCTGTTGCAAATGTCAGATGGTGTTTCATCATCAAGTCTACCAGAGCCTCTTCCATCGTTACATGTTCTTCAATTGTGAACACATGTCTGCCAAATCTATTCTTTAGTTCTTCTACCACAGGCATAACCAGCTGTTTGCCTTCTTCCTCATCTTTCGCCTTCGCAGTAACACGCAGGTGGACTTCCCCCGGTTTTGCATATGGTGCTACCGTTGGATTACTCTGTTCATTGATGAGATCTAAGATTGCCATTTCAACCGCACTTTCTCCGATACTGTCGATCTTTACAACCTTTGAATATAATACTCCCTGTTCAATTCCACACAAATACGGGGCAACCTGCTGTTCAAACATCGGTATCAATTCATGCGGAGGTCCCGGGAGCAGGATGACTTTTGTTCCATCATCCGCTTCTATAATGATTCCCGGAGCTGTCCCATTGTCGTTATATAAGACGATCGAATCATCCGGTACAACTGCCTGCTTCCAATTATTTTCGCTAATTTCAGAAATTGTTCTCTGCGTTTTCTTAAAATATCTGATCAGATATTCCTTTGCCTTTTGGTCTTCATGCATGCCCTTTTCACAGACTTTCGCCGCGGTTTCCTTTGTCAGGTCATCCTGCGTAGGTCCGAGTCCTCCGGACAAAATCACAACATCCGATCTGTCCTTTGCCTGTTTCAACACCTCATACAAACGTTCTGGATTATCCCCGACCGTTTCCTGAAAATAAACCGACATTCCAAGACCGGCCAGTCTCTCTGCAAGATATGCCGCATTTGTATTGACAATATTTCCAAGTAAAATTTCTGTTCCAACCGAAATCAATTCAACAACCATATGATCCCCTTTCTATAACAAAGCGGTGTCAACATCTGTCAACACCGCCATTGTACACTTTCTAATCTACAAGCACCTGTTTATTTTTTACTAAGTAATCAATAAGTGAAACGACTGTTAATACAGTTGCAATCACAATTAATATATTCTCAATCATGACTGCCGCTGACGTACCCAAATTTGCAATCAGCATAATGATCATAAACATCTGGAAATTCGTTTTAAATTTGCCCCAGTAGCTTGCCGCGATCACAACTCCATTGTCTGCTGCAATCAAGCGGAATCCACTAATGATAAATTCACGGCTGATGATGATAATAACAATCCATGCCGCAAGTCTTCCCTGTTCAGTCAAGCAGATCATCGCGGAACTTACAAGCATTTTGTCCGCCAATGGATCCATAAACTTTCCAAAATTGGACACCAGATTATGTTTTCTTGCAAGGTATCCATCCAGAAAATCCGTGATGCTGGCAATAATAAAAATTGCCAGTGAAATCCATTTTGAAGAAGCTCCTGCATAATCAGTTACCATAAAAAATACAAAAAATGGAATCAGGATTACACGGAGTGTAGTCAAATAATTCGGTATATTTTTATTCATAAATAACATCTCCTATCAAATCATATTCTTGTGCACCTGTAATTCTTACTTTTACAAAATCTCCGGAAATAATCTCCTCTTCTGCATTTATGAATACAGAACCATCTACTTTCGGTGCATCTCTGTACGTTCTGCCTACATAAATGTCTTCATCGAACAGGTAGCCTTCAACCAATACATCTATCTCTTGTCCAATCAGTTTTTCATCCTGTTCATAAGATATTTCCTGTTGAAGCAACATCAATTCATCCCTGCGCTGTTCTTTCATCTCATCCGGTATCTGATGATCGAACGCAGCAGCAGGTGTGTCCTCCTCCTGTGAATAGGTAAATACACCGACACGGTCCAATTCCATCTCATTAAGAAAACGATAGAGATTTTCATGCTGCTCCTGTGTTTCACCCGGGAAACCAGAAATCAAGGAAGTTCGAATCACAATATCCGGGATGGATTCTCTTAATTTCCGAATCACAGATCTGATCTGTTCCTGATTCGTTCTGCGTCCCATTCTCCTTAAAATATCATCATCACAATGCTGGATTGGCATGTCGATATAGTGGCAGATCTTATCTTCTTCCGCCATTGTTCGTATCAGCTCATCCGTAATTTCCTCCGGATAACAATACATCAGGCGGATCCATTCCAGACCTTCAATCCTGCAAAGTTCACGTAAAAGCTTCGGCAGTGCTTTCTCTCCATATAAATCCTGTCCGTATACGGTTGTTTCCTGAGCAACCAAAACCAGCTCTTTCACGCCATCAGCAGCCAGTCTTTTTGCTTCTGACAACAGTTCCTGCATCGGTACACTTCGATAGGAACCTCGTATCTTCGGTATAATGCAATATGTACAATGCTTATCACAGCCTTCCGCAATCTTCATATATGCCATATATGTGCCAGTCGTTATCACACGTTTCACACCGCTGTTATCCGGCAGATAGTCAATGGAATCATAATGACTATATGCATTGCCTGCTGCCGCCTCTTCAACTGCTTCTACAATAGAATCATAACTCGTTGTGCCGAGAACAGCATCGATCTCCGGGATCTCCTTTAAAATCTCATCCTTATAACGCTCTGCAAGGCATCCTGTGACAACAAGTGCTTTTAAATGCTCCTCTTTTAAAGCGGCCATCTCCAGAATCGTGTTAATGCTTTCTTCTTTGGCATCATGAATAAAGCAGCAGGTATTAATAACGATTGCATCTGCTTCCTGTTCATCACTCGTGATCGTATGACCCTTTTTTGTCAGAAGGCCGAGCATTACCTCGCTGTCTACTAAATTCTTATCACACCCAAGTGATATAAATAAGATTTTCATACTCTGCTCCTACTTGCCCGCACTTTCTACGCAGTTATTCATCAGCATCGCGATCGTCATAGGGCCAACCCCTCCCGGAACCGGAGTAATCGCCGAAGTATGAGGTGCCACACTCTCATAATCAACATCACCACATAATTTATTCTCTTGATTCCGATGGATGCCCACATCAATCACGACAGCTCCTTCTTTGATATAAGATGCATCGATAAATTTCGGTTTTCCGATCGCAACGACCAGAATATCAGCCCGTTTTGTTACTTCTCTTAAATCCTTCGTTCTAGAATGGCAGATCGTTACCGTTCCATTTTCCCGAAGCAAAAGAAGTGCCATTGGTTTACCAACAATATTACTTCGTCCGACGATCACACATTCTTTACCTTCAATATCAATGTCCGAGCGCTTCAAAAGCTGAATAATTCCTGCCGGAGTACATGGGAGAAATCCAGGTTCTCCAATCGTCATTGCCCCAACACTCTGTGGATGAAAACCATCCACATCTTTTTCCGGTGCAATTGCTTTGATCACCGTATCCTCATCGATATGTTCCGGTAAAGGCAACTGTACCAAAATGCCATTAATCTCCGGATCGTTATTACAATCATCAATAATCGCAAGCAGCTCTTCCTGTGTCGTCGTTTCCGGAATTTCGTAAGAAACAGATCTGATTCCAATATATTCACATGCCCGCTTTTTATTGCGCACATATACGCTCGAAGCAGGATCTTCTCCAACCTGGATGACAGCAAGCGCAATCTCCGTTCCCTGCTCTTTTAATTCAGAAACTTTCTCTCTTAACTCATCTTTGATTTCCTGAGAAATCTTCTTTCCGTCAATAATCTGAGACATCATTCTCACCTTTCTACTTTAAAATAATCCAGTAATCATTCCATTTTCATCTACATCGATGCTTTCTGCTGCTGGTTTCTTTGGAAGTCCAGGCATCGTCATAATGTCACCGGTTAAAACAACGATAAATCCGGCACCCGCACTGACATACATATCGCTGATCGTAACATCAAAGCCAGTTGGACGTCCTAATTTCGTCGCATCATCTGATAAAGAATACTGATTCTTCGCCATACAAACCGGAAGATCACCAAATCCCTGTGCCTCGATCAATGCCAGAGACTTCTTAGCTGCTGCGGATAACTTAATATCATCTGCACCATAAATCTCTGTCGCGATTGTACGGATTTTCTCTGTAATGGATAAATCCAGATCATATAATGGTTTAAAATTGCTTTCTTTTGTCTCTAACGTCTTAAGGACAGCTTTTGCTAATTCAATTCCACCTTCACCGCCCTTTTCCCATACCTGGGATAAAGCAAAATCACATTCTCTTTCTTCACAAAAATGCTTAATAAAATTCAGTTCTGCTTTCGTATCTGTGATAAACTGATTTAAAGTAACGACGATCGGTACACCGAATTTCTTCAGGTTCTCGATATGTTTTTCCAGGTTTACGATACCTCTGCTTAACGCTTCGATATTCTCTTCAGCCAGATCAGCTTTTGCAACACCGCCGTTATATTTTAAGGCACGTACCGTTGCAACCAATACGACCGCATCTGGTTTTAATCCTGATTTACGACATTTGATATCGAAGAACTTTTCAGCTCCGAGATCCGCACCAAATCCGGCTTCTGTAACAACGATATCGCATAACTTTAATGCCATCTTTGTTGCTTGCACACTGTTGCAGCCATGAGCGATATTGGCAAATGGTCCGCCATGTACAAATGCAGGTGTATGTTCCAATGTCTGAATTAAATTCGGTTTTAAAGCATCTTTTAATAGCGCTGCCATAGATCCGACTGCTTTCAAATCCTTTGCTGTTACCGGCTCACCCGCATAATTATATGCTACGACGATTTTACCAAGTCGTTCTTTCAAATCCTCCATATCATTTGCAAGACATAAAATCGCCATAATTTCAGATGCAACGGTAATAATAAAATGATCTTCACGAACGACGCCATCAACTTTTCTTCCAAGTCCGATAACAATATTGCGCAGTGCACGGTCATTCATATCCACGCATCGCTTCCATGTTACCTGTCTTGGATCAATGCCGAGTTCATTGCCCTGCTGAATGTGATTATCTAACATCGCTGCTAATAAGTTATTTGCAGATGTGATTGCATGAAAATCTCCGGTAAAATGGAGATTCAAATCTTCCATCGGTACAACCTGAGCATAACCGCCGCCTGCTGCACCGCCTTTGATACCAAAACATGGTCCCAAAGAAGGTTCTCTAAGTGCAATTGCTGATTTTTTGCCAAGCTGTCCCAACGCCTGTCCAAGTCCGACACTCGTTGTTGTCTTTCCTTCACCTGCCGGTGTTGGATTGATTGCTGTTACAAGGACTAACTTTCCATCTTCATTTCCTTTGATCTTATCCATAAATCCGGAAGATAATTTTGCTTTATATTTTCCGTAAAGCTCGAGGTCATCCTCTTTAATGTCAAGCTTTGCAGCTACTTCTTTAATCGGTACTAATTTTGCTTCCTGTGCGATCTGAATATCAGTTTTCATTGTTCCACCTTTCTCCTGATTGTCAGGATACCATAACACTATTTACATTTCCTCTTCTTTCAGTCTCTCAAATTCCTCTCGAGACATAATTACTTTGCGGGGTTTTGTGCCTGTCTCTTCCCCAACAACTCCAGCTTCACAGAGCTGCTCCATAAGTCGTGATGCCCGGTTAAAACCGATTTTAAACACTCTCTGCAAGCTTGCAATAGAAGCTTTATCTTTATCAATGATGAAACTTGCTGCCTCATAAAAATATTCATCTCGTCCATTTGGATCATTACTTTCTCCCGACAATTTCTGAGCAGAAGCTTCTATTACTTTCTTTATATCCGGCTGCTGACTGTCCTCTTCAACCTTCTGATCTTTCAAAAATCCAACAACATCCGATATCTCCTCATCTGATACAAATCCTCCCTGCATTCGGACCGGCTGCTTATAACCCGATGGGAAAAACAGCATGTCTCCATTGCCAAGCAATCGTTCTGCTCCATTCATATCAATGATCGTTCTCGAATCGACGCCGGATGAAACTGCAAATGCGATTCTTGATGGTACATTTGCTTTGATCAATCCAGTAATGACATTCACAGACGGCCGCTGAGTCGCTATAATCAGATGAATTCCCGCAGCCCTGGCAAGCTGAGTCAGTCGAACGATCGCATCTTCCACATCACGGGATGCAACCATCATTAAGTCCGCCAATTCGTCAATGATAATGACGATCTGCGGCATTTTCTTAAAATCCTCGCCTTCTTTTCCTTCCGCTGCAAGCATATCGACTTTTTGATTGTAAGATTTTATATTGCGAACATGTACTTCCGCAAATTTATTATAACGATCCATCATCTCCATCACAGCCCAGTTCAAGGCTCCTGCCGCCTGTTTCGGATCTGTCACAACGGGAATCAGCAAATGAGGAATTCCCTCATATACGCTTAATTCTACGACTTTCGGATCGATCATAATCAATTTTACATCTTTTGGACTTGCTTTATATAAAATACTCATAATAATCGTATTGATGCAGACGGACTTTCCGGATCCGGTAGCCCCTGCAATCAATAAATGCGGCATCTTCTCAATATCCGCATACACAGGTTTTCCGGACAAATCACGTCCCACAGCAAATCCAACTTTCGATGGAAATTTCTTAAATTCAGCATGATCGAGCAGATCGCGCAGAAATACCATCTGTTTTGCCTGATTCGGCACCTCAATGCCGACAGCCGCCTTTCCCGGAATTGGTGCCTCAATTCGAATATCCGCAGCTGCAAGATTCAATTTGATATCATCGGTCAGATTCACGATCTTACTGACCTTTACTCCCTGTTCCGGCTGCAATTCAAAGCGGGTAACTGTTGGACCACAGCTTACATTAGTTATCGTAACATTAACTCCGAAATTTTTCAATGTCTGCTGTAATCTGGCAGCAGTATCCATCAACTCTTTTTTCCCTGTCTTCGCAGAGGATGCCCCTCTCTTCAGTAGATGATACGGGGGAAATATGTAATTATCGTCTTTTTCCGTATTCATCTCCGATATACTCAGTGCCTCTGAAATCGTATCCTTCTGATCCGACTCTATGTTTTTTTTTACTGCCTTTTTCCGACGCTTTGGTTTCATACGTGCAATAGAATAAGGATCCTCCTGGTTCGGCTCTGTCTTTTCCACCTCTAAATCAGGGTCTTGTGCAATATTTACTTCCACCTCAGGTTCTTCAAGAACTAAAGGAACCACCGAATCTTTGGATGCTTTTTTCTTTCTGTCAGATACCGATGCCGTCTCTTTCTTTTCTGTTTTTTTATCCTCAGACTTTGTTTTTACTTTTCGCCTTCCTTTTTGTTCCCTTCCCTTTTCCTGGGAAAGAGCAAACAATCGCTTCAAATCATTGATCAAAGAATGTTCCGTAATGAGAATAATGGAAATCATTGAAATTACCAGTGTGACGATAACTGCCCCGGCAACCCCCAAATTGGTTCTCAATAAATATAACAGGCTCCCGCCTAACAGTCCCCCTCCGGTCTTTCTTTCACTTCCATCTGCAAACATCTTTGCAAAATCCGATTGATCAAAATCACATATCATCTGTGCCACAATGGATGCCATATAAAGCAGGATAATCGCAAAAATTGTCTTCTTAATTGCCAGACTGCTGAATTTATTCGCAATCAGCAGCAATGAAAAAATCATAATTATAATCGGAACAACATATTGAACACTGCCAAAAATCCCAAAGAAAAAGGTACTGATCGTGTTCCCTATCGTTCCACACACTCCAAAGTTACTTAAAAATATAAAAATGGAAAGTGCAATCATAAGCCAGGCTAAAACTTCATCATAAAAAGATACAAAATCTTGACTGCGTTTTTTTGTCTTTTTTCTGGTTCGTCGCTTCCCCGCCATTGTATCCACCTCCTATAACCGTTGACTTTTATTGTACTATTACGGATAAAATATTTCAATACATTTAGTAAAAACTTCTTCTCATGAGCCTGGTGCCATCCATAGTGAAAAAGCTTCTTTCCATGTGGCATTGTGCAGAATATACGTACAATTTACAATGCAGATCTTATACACCGGATACGCCTTCCTATAACAAATCCGGCTGTTTCTCACGCTTTATGCTGCACGCATGCTCTGCCAACCAGCCACACGAAAAAACTTTCTTAATGGTCTTTTTTCATCCGTCTTCGCAGTTCTTCTACCGCTTCTTTAATTCCTCCGACACGGGTGATGACTCCCTCTTTTACTGCCTGCTCACCAACCAGGATCGTACCCAGATCTTTGGTAAGCTGTCCGGTATTCAACATCATCTCTTCCAGGCGTTCCTTCTTTGCATGACAATGCGCCTCGATAAAGCCGATGATCCGATCCTGCATCTGCTGAAAGTAATCATAAGTCTGCGGAGCGCCGATCACCATTCCGTTCATTCTGACCGGATGGATGACCATTGTTCCTGTTGGTACGATAAAAGAACAGTCTGTAGATACGGCAATCGGCACGCCGATGGAGTGGCTTCCGCCGAGCACAAGCGAGACAGTCGGAACACTTAAAGACGCGATCATCTCCGCAATTGCAAGTCCTGCTTCCACATCTCCCCCCTCTGTATTCAATAAAATCAACACGCCTCCAACTTCCTTGTCCCGCTCGATCTGCGCAAGCTTTGGAAGCAATTCCTCATATTTTGTCGCCTTATTCTGGCTTCCTGCCGTCTGATGGCCTTCAATTTCACCAATAATAACAATTAATTCTATCTTTGACATACATTCACCTCAAAACTTTTTGAGTTAGTATGTGCATTGACCCAAAAAATATAACCCGAACAGTTCCATCTAACAGAAACCATCCGGGCCATATCTTCAATCATTTTTATTCTTCTGTAATTTCGAAGGAAATCAATAAATCTTCCTGTTTTACGGAATCGCCTTCCTGAACATAAATTTTATCGACTTTACCATTGACCTTTGAAACGACTGTTGTCTCCATCTTCATGGCCTCAACCGTCATAAGCGGCATATTAATGGTAACTTCATCACCTTCTTTTACAAGAATTCCGCCAACGGTACCTGGAATTGTAGAGCCTAAATGTCCCGGATTCTTCTTATCTGCTTTTAATCTGTGGTCTGCTTTTACCTCCAGATTCTTGTCAAGGACTTTGATCTCACGCATCGAACCATTGACTTCAAATGCCAGCGTACGCATGCCTTCATTATCTGGTTCTGACATTTCGATAAATTTCACGATGACATCTTTTCCTTCTCCTATGTTGAAGATCGTCTCTTCACCTTTACGGAGTCCGTAGAAGTATACATGGCTCTCTAAACGGCTTACATCATTATATTCTTCCAAATGTTCGCAGTAATCCTGATATACTTTTGGATACAACGCATAACTGATTGCCTTTTGTTCCATAACAATTGGATCTTCCATCTTTGGCAGGTAGTATTTTTCTTTTAACAGATTCTCAATCGCATCGAAATCTACCGGATCTAACAGAGAACCAGGACGAACATCAATTGACTTTTTGCCCTTCAGGACAATCTGCTGCAATTCTTTCGGGAATCCGCCTTCCGGCTGGCCGATCATACCCTGGAAATACTCGACAACGGAATCCGGATAAGATAATTCACGTCCTTCCGTAAAAATATTGTCTGCATTTAATCCATTCTTAAACATGAAAATCGCAAAGTCTCCAACAACTTTTGAAGAAGGCGTTACTTTTACGATATTTCCAAGCAGCATATTTGCTTCCTTATATAACTGCTTAATTTCTTCAAAGTTCTCTCCGGCACCCATCTCCTTTACCTGAGCAAGAAGATTTGAATACTGGCCTCCCGGAATCTCATATTTGTAAATCTCGGTATTTGGAGCATTCATGCCGCTTTCAAATGACTGATATACTTTGCGGACATTTTCATAATACTGGCTTAATACCGTTAATTCTTCCGGATCCAGACCGGTATCGCGTTTTGAACCACGAAGCGCTTCCACCAGAGAATTCATACATGGATTGCTCGTCATCGAACTCATCGAACTGATCGCACAGTCTACGATATCAACGCCGGCTTCTGCTGCCATCAACAGTGTGCTGATGCCATTTCCGGTAGAATCATGCGTATGAAGATGGATCGGAATCTTAAGCTCGGATTTCAGAGCGGTTATCAGTTCTTTTGCAGCATATGGTTTTAACAATGCTGCCATGTCCTTAATCGCAAGTGTATGAACGCCCAAACTTTCTAATTCTTTTGCTTTCTTTACATAATAATCTAATGTATATTTTGTTTCATCCGGACTTAAAATATCGCCCGTATAACATAATGTTCCTTCTACGATTTTTCCTGTTTTTAATGCCTCTTCAATTGGCATTTTCATATTTTCAACCCAGTTTAAGCTGTCGAAAATACGGAATACGTCGATGCCGTGTGCTGCCGCAACCTTAATAAACTTCTGAACGACATTGTCAGGATAATTGCTGTATCCAACCGCATTCGATGCGCGGAGCAACATCTGGATCAGGGTATTCGGCATGCGTTCTCTCAATGCTGTCAAACGATCCCATGGTGATTCTTTTAAGAAACGGTACGCCGTATCATAAGTTGCACCACCCCATGCTTCCACTGAAAATGCATTCTGCATATAAACATTCGTTGCCTTTGCAGCTCCGACCAGATCGCGGGTTCTCATACGTGTGGCCATCAATGACTGCTGTGCATCACGCATGGTCGTATCAGTAATGTATAATTTATCCTGTGTTAAAATTTTCTGTGTAAATCCTTCTGCACCAAGCTTTAAGAATTCGTCGCGAGAACCATAGACCGGTTTTGACGGATCCACTTTTAAATCTACCCGTTCTTCAAAATACGGTTTTTCAACCGGATTTACATTGACCATTTTATTTCCAATAAACTCCAAAATCTTTGTCGCACGGTCAGCACTGAGCTGAAGGTCAAATAACTCCGGCGTCTCTTCAATAAACGTTGTATAACACTGTCCACTGCGGAATATTTCATGGTTCAATACATTAATCAGGAAAGAAATATTCGTTTTCACGCCGCGGATACGCATTTCTTTCAAGACACGAATTGATTTTTTGATCGCTGCTTCAAAACTTCTGTCATGAGAAACCGCTTTTACCAACAAGCTGTCATAGTAAGGTAAAATCTGCGCGCCTACATAGGCATTACCGCCATCAAGGCGGATTCCTTTTCCAGCTCCAGAACGGTATACCTCGATCTTGCCTGTATCAGGAAGGAAATTGTTGACCGGATCTTCTGTTGTTACACGTGTCTGAATTGCATATCCAATACAAGGAATACTATCCTGTGAAGGAATATTGACCTCTTTGGAATCTAAGGCATATCCTTCTGCAATCAGAACCTGTGACTGAACCAGGTCAATTCCCGTAATCTCTTCGGAAACCGTATGCTCCACCTGAATACGAGGATTCATTTCAATAAAATACGGATGATTATCTGCATCAACCAGGAACTCTAACGTACCGGCATTCTTATAGCCGACTTTCTTTGCCAGACGGATCGATGCCGCAAAGATTTCTTCCCTTACTTCATCCGGAATACTGAATGCAGGCGCATATTCTACAACTTTCTGATGTCTTCTCTGTACAGAGCAGTCTCGATCATACAAATGAACAACGTGTCCGTATTGATCGCCCAGAATCTGAACTTCGATATGCTTTGGACTTCTTAAATATTTTTCCACGAAAATCTGATCATCACCAAATGCTTTTTTCGATTCATCCCTTGCTTCCGCATATTCTTTTGCCATCTCTTCCGGTCCATTTACAATACGCATACCGCGTCCGCCGCCACCATTTGATGCTTTGAGCATAACCGGATATCCGATCTGATCTGCAACCTTTATGACAGTTTCTTCATCATGTATCGCATAATCAACGCCCGGAATAATCGGTACATCAGCTTCAATTGCCATTCGCTTGGAAGAGATCTTATCTCCCATCGCCCTCATAAGATCTGCAGATGGTCCGATAAATGTAATTCCATTTGCCTCACAGGCTTCCACAAATTCTGGATTCTCTGATAAAAAACCATAACCAGGATGGATGGCATCTACTTTCTTTTCTTTTGCAATCCGGATGATCGTCTTAATATCCAGATAAGCGTCTACAGGACCTTTATCCGGGTTCAGCATATAAGCTTCATCCGCTTTTGAACGGAATAACGCATAACGATCTTCTTTTGAGAAAATTGCAACAGTTGTAATGCCCAATTCATTCAATGCACGAAATACACGAATCGCGATCTCTCCACGATTTGCTACTAATACTTTTTTGAATTTCTTTATTGCCATTATTTCTTTGTCTCCTCTAAGTCAATTTGTAAAATGCAGTGTTTAATGGTTAGTATATGACATTTTTGAATAATCTTCAAGTGATTATTGCAAAATGTACAATCCGTCCACAATTGAAATGTTATTGTTGCTGCCTCCCTCTGCATATCATGCACATCCCGCAGAGCGTTTTTATTGTATAGGAAATTCAGAAGAATTTTCTATACAATAAAAACAGGCATGTAGCAAGACTGACTGTCATCACCCTCTGCAACATGCCCATTTATTATTTTATGATTTTCCTATCTTTCTAATAAAGAAATACCTGTCATCTCTTCCGGCTGAGGCAGTCCCATAACATCTAACAATGTAGGTGCAATATCACAGAGACGTCCGCCTTTCTTCAGATCTTTCACATCCGGACAGTTAACCAGGATGAATGGAATTGGATTGGTCGTATGAGCGGTAAATGGTGCTCCGGTCTCATAATCGATCATCTGATCAGCATTTCCATGATCTGCACAGATAAACATTGCTCCATCAGCTTCTTTGACAGCATCTACTGCATAGCCGACGATCTCGTCAATTCTTTCTACTGCTTTCACGGCTGCTTCAATGACTCCTGTATGGCCAACCATATCAGGGTTCGCAAAGTTAACGACGATCATATCATATTCATCGGATGTGATCGCTGCATTTAACTTTTCTCCTACCTCAGGGGCACTCATCTCAGGCTGAAGATCATATGTTGCAACAGCCGGTGATTTTACTAATACACGTGTCTCATCTTTATTCGGTTCTTCCACACCGCCGTTAAAGAAGAAGGTTACATGTGCATACTTCTCTGTCTCTGCAATACGAAGCTGCTTTAATCCTTTGTCAGCTAAGTATTCGCCTAATGTATTCTTTAATACAGGTTTTTCAAACGCGATCAGTTTATTCGGAATTGTTTCATCGTAGTCTTTGAAACATACATATGTTAATGGTAATTTACCGGTTCTGCGTTCAAATCCTGTAAATTCATCATCACAAAATGCTCTTGTGATCTCTCTTGCACGGTCAGGACGGAAGTTAAAGAAGATAACAGAGTCATTTGCCTTTACCGTTGCAACTGGTTTGCCGTCTTCTTCAATAACCGTTGGTACAACAAACTCATCTGTGACATCTTTTGCATAAGAATCAGCCATAGCCTGTACCGGATCCACAGCCTTTTCGCCTTCACCATATACGATCGCTGCATAAGCCTTCTCTACACGATCCCAGTTCGTATCACGGTCCATAGCATAATAACGTCCGGATAAAGTAGCCACTTTACCAACGCCGATCTCTGCCATCTTGTCTACTAATTCCTGAACATAGTCTTTCGCAGATGCAGGAGGTGTGTCACGTCCATCTAAAAATGGATGTACATAAACACGGTCAAGTCCTTCTTTTTTACACATCTCCAAAATACCATATAAATGTGTATTATGACTGTGTACGCCGCCGTCGGATAATAATCCCCAGCAATGAAGGTCGGAATTATTTTCCTTGCAGTTTTTAATTGCCTCTAAAATTGCTTTATTCTCAAAGAATGATCCATCTTCGATCATCTTCGTGATCAGTGTTAAATCCTGATAAATGATACGTCCGGCACCGATATTCATATGTCCTACTTCTGAATTACCCATCTGACCGTCAGGAAGACCTACTGCCATACCAGAAGCATAGCCTTTCTGGAAAGGACATTCTGCCATTAATTTGTCCATAACCGGTGTTTTAGCCATAGCAATCGCATTACCTTCTGTCTTATCGCTTAAGCCATAACCGTCTAATATCATCAATACCGTTGGTTTTTTACCCATCTCAAACTCTCCTTTACTTTTTTAAATTGAAAATACTCACATTTGACCTAATTATATCTTATTTTCCTTTGAAATTCAACTGATAGGGATATAAAATATAAACTCACTGCCAACCCCTTTTTCGCTGAAAACTTCTATCTTCCCGCGGTGAAGCTGTACGATCCATTTTACCATCGAAAGCCCAAGCCCCGTTCCATTCGTTGTATTCGACCGGCTTTTATCCTCCCTGTAAAATCTCTGCCATATCTTATTCAGATTTTCTTTCGAAATTCCGACTCCATCATCCTTCACACTGCCCCGTATTATCTGATCCTCTTTCCAGATCCGGATCTTAATAAATCCACCGTTTCTTCCATAATATATGGCATTTTCCACGAGATTCATCATCATTCGCATTAACAGGGTCTCTTCTCCGCACAAAATCAGCCCCTCTTCAACCTCCGTTATGATTCGTATCTGTTTCTGCTCGGCCGTTTCTTCCAGCGTATCCGCAACCATATTCACCATGAAACCGAAATCAAATTCCTGCATCTGGAAATATTCACCGCCCCGCTCACATCTCGAAATCGTAAGCAGCTGCGTGATCAACTGAATCATCTTATCCGCCTGATTCATGATTACCTGAATTTCCTTTGCTTCTTCCTCCGTCCTGCATTCTTCCAGAAGATATTCGCATTGTGAACGGATAACCGCAAGCGGCGTCCGCAGTTCATGGGATACATCAGAAGAAAACTGCTTTTCTGCCTCAAATGATTCTTCCAATCGATCGAACATCTGATTAAATTCAACCGTCAGACGATACATCTCATCTCTCGCCTTTGGAACCGTCAAGCGCCTTGAAAGATCTTCTCCTTTTGAGATTGCACCAGCTTCTCTACAAATCGTATCCACCGGATTTAAAGCAATCGAAAGCATATGGTATCCAACGCCTGCAATCAATAAAATCATAACAACAAAAGAAACGCCAACAGCAGCTGTTGCCCGTCCGGCGATCCTCTCAAATCCATAGACATTCGAAACTGCACGAATCCACAATACCTTTCCATTCCCATAGTCATAGGCCTTATCATATAAAAGCCAGCTGTGGTCCTCTGTTTCAATTTCCTGATAAACATCATCTTTCAACTCTGTTTGAATTGGAAACTGACTTGGTATGCTCCCCGTAACCGGAGTTCCATCTTCCCCATAAACAGATATTATCACTCCATCATTATAAAATTCAATCTCATCCGGAATCGTATACTCGTCTCCCTTGATCTTGATCTTTCCATAAAAGGCATTGACCTTGCCCTGCAGTTCTTCTTCTGCTGCATTCGTCTCAACATTTTTAATATAAAATATCATTCCGATTAAAACCACAAGCAAAATGACTGAAATACAACCTGTATATAAAATTATTATCTTTCTTTTAATGGATTGATTCTTCACACATTATCCCCTTATCACATATCCGGCTCCGCGTACGGTCTGAATTAGTTTCGTCGATTGTCCGTAATCAATCTTCCTGCGCAGATACCGAATATAAACGTCGACAATATTCGAGCCTCCCTCAAAATCATATCCCCAAACCCGCTCCTGGATCTGCTCCCGCGAAAGTACCATATTCTTATTCCGAAGCATGTATTCCAAAAGCATATATTCTTTACCGGACAATTCGATCGTTGTACCCCCACGGGATACTATCTTCGCATTCGTATCCATTTTCAAATCGCCCGCAGTCAATTCATTCGACACATACACCGGCTTCCTTCTCATAACCGCCCGAAGCCTTGCAAGCAGTTCATCAAAGGAAAATGGTTTTATAAGATAATCATCCGCACCATAATCGAGTCCTTTCACCCGATCTTCAATTGAATCCCGCGCAGTCAGCATCAGCACCGGCGTGTGATCACCCTTTCTTCTCATATTTTTCAAGATATCAAAACCATCCCGTCCCGGAAGCATTCCGTCCAAAATGACCGCATCGTAATCCGTTAGTTCGATATAATCCTCAGCATCCAGCCCATTACCGCAGTCATCAATCACGTATTTCTCTTTTTGCAACCGTTTCTTCAAAATCTGACGGAGATCAAATTCATCCTCTACTAATAAAATTCTCATTTGCCCACCCTTTTTTATTTTTTCATTTTATTCTCATTTTTTCTGTATATAATAACTATATAATCAAAAAAAAAGAAACGCAAGGAGGAAACATCATGAAAAAACAAAGATTATTTACTCTCATTATTTTATCGATATTTGCACTGTCAATATTAACCGGCTGCACATCCAGCAAAGATCAGACAACCGAACGAACACAATCCGTCAATGTCAACGATCAGGAATCAAATACAACATTATCCACAGACGGCGACTGGGACGAAGATGACAATCATTCCAATCAAACCGCTTCTACTGCTGACCTTTTAAGCAAAGAAAAAATACGCTCTATCGTCGAAAAACACACGACCGAATTAAAGGGAAAAGATATGCAGATAAAACTGGATTCGGATGACGGCATAAACGTTTATGAAGTAGATGCAAGAACTTCGACTCATGAATTTGAATTTGAGATCAATGCGATCAGCGGCGACATCCTCTCTTACGGAAAGGAACTGATCCAGCCAAAGAATCAGACAAATTCTTCCGCAAGCATTATCTCAGAAACCAAAGTCCGTTCCATCGTCGAAAAATACACAACCGAATTAAAAGGAAAAGATATGATTATCGAACGGGATAGCTCTGACGGCGTAAAAGTTTATGAAGTAGAAGCAACAACTTTGACTCATAAATATGAATTCGAAATTGATGCATATACTGGTGAAGTGATTTCCTATGATGAGGAAGTTGTGAACAAATAAAGTTGTGAAAACGAGCTGTGATAGTCTATATTTAGAATATCTGGGAAATCATTGCATTGTAGACTGTAGATTGACTATGATGTCTGCATTATATTTTAAATGAAATTAGTTTCAACTAACCTTTGTGCCCCAAAATTCCCCTGTGGCTATTTTAGAAGTAAGTGGTAAACCACTCGTCCTCTAACATTATTGCTATTTTTTGAGATAATAGTGTAGAACTTTAAAAAGTTTGCAACAAACTTTACACACTTATCCCAAAGGAGGCATCGTCATGGACACACATTTAGCTACTACCCAGATTCGGCTACAGCAATGGACTGGGATTATTCAAGACCGTATTAACAGCGGGCTAAAAGTAGATGAATACTGCGAACAGCATCAGTTGTCTCGCAATGCTTATTATTACTGGCTTCGTAAAGTGAAAGAAGCTGCATTAATATCAGCTGGCTCCCGACGAACGCAGAATTTTATCCAACGGATCAATAATAGCTTTAAACTCCGGAGTCTCTGCAGAGTTAAATTCTGTGTACGCCTGATAGATCAACTCCAGCAATGTGTTCATCTGCCCGTAGTAGTTTGCAGGATGGGATTGTAGATAAGCCTTTATGTTTTCTACAACCTCCGCGCTATGCCTTTTTCGGACGCCTCATGTGCGATTCTCACAGGTATGACTCTCCATATAATCACCACGACTAAAGGTATAGATATACCTTTAGTCGTGGTGAATCTTAACTCTTGGAAAAGTACATAGCAAGCTGCAGGGGAAAGATGGATTGTTCTTTATGGGATACGATCACCCTTTCCCACCATCCATCTTCTCTTTCGCTTTCTCCGGCACATCAATCAGGCCGAACCGATAAAACATTGCGTAGATGTAGGTCACACCCCGAATATCACCGAGGGCTTTCGGACGGTCAACTACAGAGCCAATACTCGGTATATTATGAAAGGCCAGCAGAACAGAACTCCACGCCAGGCTCTTGCTGTTCTCCCTGCGGTCGATGAACAGCTCCTTCGTATAGGTATCCCCTCGACCTTTCTTCAGACTGTAGGAGAATACCGGCCCGGAATAGGTGCGGAACTTATATCCCTGGAACTTAACCACCGCTACCCACAGAGCTTCCTCGCGCTGTTCTGCCCTCAACTCCTCCAAAACCTTTTCCCGCTTCCGCATTCGCCGGATACGCTCTGCGCCGACGCTCAAATTACTGTGGTCTGTCTCAGTTGGGAAGTACACGCCTTTCTCATAAGACAAATACGAGGTAACGGAGGCTTTGGAGAGGTTCAGTTCTTTTGTTGTTTCGGTGATAGCTTCCTTATGTGATAATCCGGAGTTTTTATGAGCATTGAAAACTCTTTGAACCCGATCGGCAGTGGTGGATTGATAAACGCCAGCAGTAAGCAGCAGCTTGCGCACCTTGATGGGATTAAGCGATAACTGGTCTGCTATCATCTGAAGGGACGAATGGGCATTAGCACCATACAAAGACACAGCCGCTTTCACCTGTTTCTGGAGCGCTGCTTGTGGATCATAGTCCGGTTTGGATACCTTTCGACCGCCACCCGGTTTCCTTGGATTTCCCACATTGCTCCTCCTTAAACCATTTTTATTTTCGTTACAAGCTATATATCTATGCTCATAGAAAGCCATGTGATCTTTTTCGATAATTTCCACACGGCCTATTGTCAAACATTCACTTCAGCTTTTCCAGAATCTCTCCGGCGCTCATGCCATCAGCTTCTGCAGCACGCTCTCCAGTTCAGCTTTTTTCGCTTCCTCAGCAGCCTTAGCATCAGCTTCCGCTTTCTGCTCTTCCAGTTTGGCAAGTTCAATAGCCAGTTTCTTCAACTCCGCCTTCTTCGCTTTCAGATCAGCTTTGAGAGTAGTCAAGTTTTCTTCCAGGAAAGCGATGTCGGCGACGAGAGCTTCCTTGGTGGATGACTTCTCGGCGATGAGAGATGTGAAGTCGAGTTGAGTGGAGGTTGTGGTGGGCTTGACTTTATTCTTGGAACCCTTGGGACGCAGCATAGATGTACATACTCCGTTTCATTGTGAGATGAATGATGTATTAAGTATATAGCGAGTGTGAGCAGAAACCAAGATGCCTGTGCTTATTCTCACAAATCGCTGTACAGTTCTTCCCTATACACGCCGTCCGCAATCAGTTTCTTAAAGCTTTGAACCACAGACTCTTTGTCTTCCCTATAGGTAACGCCGAACCACTTGTCCTTTGTCTCCAGCACCTTCACAGTATATTTTCCGTCTCTGAGCAGACCGCCGATATGCGTTGGCAGAAGATACTCTGCTTTCAGAGGATTTGCCTTAACATCATTCTCAAAGAACTCCTTGAATCCCTGCTCCAGAACATCCAGATATGCCGGAGCAAATCCTTCCTTTGCCGGGAAGCCCCAGAAGTTCATAGATACATAGGACTCAAGATTTAATTCAATGCCGTCCGCTTCTGCACCAATCGTACCATTGCCATCAACTGTCTTGATGATATTACTGGTCTCCACAACATCAATGATGTGTGTATGGCCTTCTGCCACTCTGCAAACGCCTCTGGTCACGCCGCCGTTATCCGACAAGGTATTCTTCAGAATAAATCCTGCCATTGCAATAGCATTATCCGCATGATCCAGAACCAGCCATTCATGCATCTGGCGATACGCTTCTTTTCCATAATAATCATCTGCATTGATGACCGCAAATGGTTCATGGATCAAATCTTTCGCAGTGAGAACTGCCTGTCCGGTTCCCCAAGGCTTGATCCTGCATATTGGAACTGTATAGCCATCCGGTCCATTATTCAAATTCTGAAATGCGTAGGCAATTTCAACCTTCCGTTTCTCACAGATGGATTCCAAGCGGTCGCCAATCTGCTCCCGGAAATCTGCTTCGATATCCTTGCGAATTACAAAGATGATTTTGTTGAAACCTGCTTCAATTGCATCATGGATGGAATAATCCATGATAATTTCATTATGTAAGCCAACCGGCTCCAGCTGCTTGATTCCGCCGCCAAAGCGGGAGCCGATGCCAGCAGCCATAATAAGTAATGTAGTTTTCTTCATTGGTTCTCCTTCGCTGCTTTTATTGGACACACATTAATGCACTGGTAACAACGCACACACTTGCTTTCATCAATCTGCGGATACTCAAACCCTTCTTCGTCCTCTACCATAGAAATAGCTTCTTTCGGACAAATTGTATAGCAAGCAGTACATCCACAGCATTCTTCTTTTCTTTTGTATAATACTGGCGTGGGTTTGCATTTTATTTCTTGTGTTTGATTCATATCTTTACCTCTTTATACGAGATGGCTTGTATACCAATAAACCTAAGTTACTTCTTAAATATAAGCAGTATGCCATAATCATCATTACTTCTTGAATGTGAAGAGGATACCGTAGATGGCATTGGAGTTAGTTTTTGTGTCCCCCAGAGGATTTTCTTGATAGTACGTTTTATTTTCCTCACAACCCTCCTCGGAAGTGAAACCTTTATACCAGCTGCATACTTCTTTTCCATTTTTTCAAATGGCATCTTCTCTAAATCCCCAAAGAATGTATCTCTTCGTTGTGGTCGGGATACAGAAGAATACTCGGAAGGATTACCTCTGACACCTGCTTCATAACTTACTTCTTTCCATTTCAACTTACTCTTTATGCTATCAAAGAGTTCCTGTCCTTTATCAGTTCTTGTTATTACAAGACTTGTTCCTCTGCCATCATTCATCTCTGGAGCAACATTTTCTATTCCCCAGAAATCTGCAATTGTCATATCAGACTTCTTATAATACTTTGCATGGCACTCATAGCAAGCAGGTCGAAGACAATAATTATTAAGGAACATTTGCATAAAGGAGTCTTTATCTTTAGAAATATATAGCTGATTTTCCTTCATTCCGAAGTCAATCCAACTATCATCCTTGCAACGAAAAATAACATTTTCCAATTTACCATACTTACCTTCCTGGTATTTGGTGTATTCTCTCCAAAGTTTAGAAGACGGAGTACCATGACAAATAATGTCTAGGAGGAAGAGGTTAGGATATTCCTTCCCTAGAAACATAGATAAACCATTAATCTGGCATCCGGTTCCTGAAAAAAGAACTTTCTTCCCATCCAATAAATCCTTCTTTACCTGCTTGAATGTATCCCCAACTTTGGCCTGGAAGTATTTGCTGCCACGAAGAGAAGTGATATCGCCTTCCGCTCTTATCATTTCTGCGCTATAACAATCATCTGTCATAGTAACACCATAAACTACGTCAAACTTATTTGCAAGAGCAGAAAAAATGCCACCTGATGAGGAGTTTTCTCTTATTCTTTTATTCTTATATATTGCAGCGTATGTTTTCATATCAATTCATTCCCAAACTAACTAATACTTTGCACATTTTTCCCTTTGTCATTTTATCAACCAGCCGAAGCATTTGCCGGTATTCATCTGTGTTCCTAAATGTAAGATAATAAATCAGATTAGGAACAATGATGCAAATCACTCCGCGAATCAAAATTGTAGGCACAAGACCAATACTGAATCTTGAACAGATAAAGTATGTAAACATACAACTGAGCAAAACCACAAAACTGTACTTAACCAATCTCTTAATATAAGACCACATATGTTTCTTTTCAAAAATAACAGTAAACAGATTATGCAATAACCAAGGCATACCAACACAGAGAATTGCAAGTACGGTAGATAAAAGAATACCGTATATCCCGATAACCTGTACTAATATCAAGTTCAATATGAGATTTGTTAATGCCGCAGTTAAAGGTCTGAGTCTGTCCTCATGCCACATTCCGGAGGCATCCTTATACAAATTGAAAAGAGCATTAAATTGGCGGACAAAGAAGTAAATAACAAAACATACTACAGCCAAAAAGGAGAGCATCAGGTTCTTACCAACCCATAGTTCCATAAACGGCTGATAGATACACAGCAAGCAAACCGAGCAGAAACCAGAAATCCAAGTAATTATGAAAGTAAATTTTTTTAAGTCTTGGTAATTCTTTTCCTTGCTCTCCACAACAATACTATTACCAATACCCGCTGTACATGCTGAGAATACTACGGCTATTAAACCGGTTATCGCATTCAAAATGTAAAAATAATTCTGGTACACCGCTAACATGGATAGCCCAAGAAAAGCTGAAATAACAATGGTGTCAGCGGAATCGTAAATAATACCACCAATTTTTGATGTAAATAAATCTCTTATCCTTTGATTAATTCTTTGTACTTGGATTTTATCAATGCCACCCTTAGGCTTAAACTGCGGATAAAGCATATCTGCATATACTGCCGTTACTATATTAGTTAATGCCTGAGTTGCAAGCATAACTATCACATAAAGATAGTAATTGTGAAAGACCCAAAGTACAAACAGCTGTATCCCATACTGAATTGTGCTAGTTATAAGAGTAACTTTTGAAATCGCATCTGTTCTTTGGTGTGCTTGAAGAATCGAATTCTTATATGCAAACAACCAGTATGAAAGAACTGTTGCTCCTAGGTTCAATAAATATAGAATGTAGATATTGATACCAGAAGGAACTTCTCCACTAATGAGCCTTGGTACAAAAGGTGTTAACATACACCCTATAACAGCTATTACAAGACCAATCACTCTATAATATGTTCTATAGAGCTTCATCAGCGCACATAGAGTAGTGTTGTCATCTTCCGCAATCGGCTTATACATACTATAAACCATTGCTGATCCTACGCCCAATTCAGCAAGATTCAATACCTGCAGAATTGATGTAAAAAGTGAATTTAATCCTAGATACTGAACGCCCATCAAATAAATCATAGCGGTGCGCATCAGAAATGGTACTAGTATTTGATATGCTTTTAATATAACGCCAAAGAAAATGTTTCTTGATGCATTTTTAGTACGTTCTATTTTCATTCTTATAATCAGCCCTTGACCCGTTTACTCAATATGCATAGAGTCCTTTAAGAATTGCAAGGCCTTTTTCCTTTCTTCAATTAATACTTCATAACCTTGTTGATAATTACACTCCAACAAGTCATTCTCTAATCGACTGTCTACAAACTTTCTTTCCAAATCAAATTTTTGAAAAAGAGTATCCATTCTCGACATCATATTCTGCCCTCCAACACGCTTGTAAAGCAAAAAAGGTTTACCATATATAAAAGAAAACACACAAGCATGAAAGGAATCTGTAACAACCAATTTTGCATTGGATATCAAATACAAGAAATCAGATGGACCTGTTGTGTATAAACATGACTGTGACATATCAAAAAGATTATAAACAACTGCATTCAACTCTCTTGCATATTTTCTCAAATCCATATTGATTCGTTCAGAACGCCCCCCGATAAAATATGTCAGAATATAGCTTCTACTGCAATCAACATTCTTTGGTTTTGTAGCTATCTTATTCCATTCTTCCTGATCCAGCATCAATGTGGGATCAATAGTAACAACTGCATCTTTCCCCGTCAATTCCTTAATAATTTTTGCGCCAGCCTCTTCTCGAACGCCTAGCATAGGAAATGAAGAAAGATTTTCCTTGAACCAATGTTCCCATTCATTTGGCAGCTTCTCCACACTAAAGCTTGGAGAAAAGCATACCTTTTGTTCTGGTTTTGCAAATCTAAGTAAAAATATATCCTTTTTAAGCATATTATCAGTATACCATTTTGGATTCCAAACCTGATCGGAACCTATAACATAATAATCAGCTGGCTTAATCTGTTCTATCTTCCTAATTCGCTGCGTATGTATGTATTCTCTATTGAACAATTCAAATGACCGAATACGCTTTGGAAACAGATTCCAATAAACCTTATCCCCCGGCAAACGATACCCCGTCAATCGCTGTGCAATTTCCTTGATTTTTTGTTTTCCTGTGATAATTGGCTTTTCAAAAGATATCGTATCCACTTGAACTCCTAAATCTTCCATGATTTTTTGTACAGCGTAATTTTGAAGACGATTACCTATATTGGGCATCGGATCATATATAGTAATTATTGTTACCTTTAATTTTTTATCACTCATCTCTCATCCTTTCCCATGTCATCCTTTTAATATCATATAGGTAACACTTAAATCTTTTGTATTATATTTATTATCGATAGGGGTGCACCTATTTTAACAAGCCAAATACAAGCATTCAACTTTACTGAAAAGGGGTCTA
>JAUNOI010000074.1 GCA_030531165.1 Lachnospiraceae bacterium | reverse complement strand
AGAATTCTTTTGTTACAACTGTATCAACTGGAAGTAAGAATTTAACACCTTTTTCTTCTGCCTTTTTGATCATATCTAAAGCATAATCAAGATAATCTTCTTCTAATAAAGAAGTTCCAACTTCATAACCCTGTGCTTTTGCAAATGTATAAGACATTCCACCACCGATGATCAATGTATCTACTTTGTCTAATAAATTGTTAATAACAGAAATCTTAGAAGAAACTTTTGCTCCACCTAAAATAGCAACCATAGGTCTTTCCGGATTATTTACTGCATTTCCTAAGAAATCGATTTCTTTCTGCATTAAGTAGCCAACAACTGCTGTATCGATGTATTTTGTAACACCAACGTTAGAGCAATGAGCTCTATGAGCAGTACCGAAAGCATCATTGACAAAGATCTCTGCAAGACTTGCTAAATCCTTGCTGAATGCATCACCATTCTTTGTCTCTTCAATTCTGTAACGTGTATTTTCAAGAAGGATAACATCTCCATCTTTCATTTCAGCCACTGCTGCTTTTGCATTTGGTCCAACTACTTCTGGATCAGCTGCGAATTTTACTTCCTGTCCTAACAATTCGCTCAAACGAGCTGCTACAGGTGCTAAAGATAACTCTGGTTTTGGCTCTCCTTTTGGTTTTCCTAAATGAGAGCAAAGAATTAACTGACCGCCGTCAGCAATTAATTTCTTTAATGTTGGAAGAGCTGCTACTAAACGGTTTTCGTCTGTAATCTTGCCTTCCTGTAAAGGTACGTTAAAATCACAACGTACTAAGACTTTTTTACCTTTTACGTTAATATCATCAACGGATTTTTTATTAAGCATGTTCTAATTCCTCCTAAAGAATCTATTTCATTATGAAAAAAAGGGTCCGGTCCAAAAAGACCGGACCCCTACTGGATCAATTTAATTAATTGTTCTAAATTAAGCTAATTCAGCGAAGTATTTGATTGTTCTTACCATCTGGCTTGTGTAAGAATTTTCATTATCATACCAAGAAACAACCTGTACTTCAGATGTGCCATTATCTAATGGGCAAACCATTGTCTGAGTTGCATCAAATAAAGAACCATATCTCATACCAACGATATCGCTAGATACGATTTCGTCTGTATTGTATCCGAAAGATTCTGTAGAAGCTGCTTTCATAGCTGCATTGATATCATCAACAGATGGTGTACCTTCAACAACTGCTGTTAAGATTGTTGTAGATCCTGTAGGAGTTGGTACACGCTGAGCAGCTCCGATTAATTTACCATTTAATTCTGGAATAACTAAACCGATAGCTTTTGCAGCACCTGTGCTGTTAGGTACGATATTAACTGCTGCAGCACGAGATCTTCTTAAATCGCCTTTTCTCTGTGGTCCATCAAGTGTCATCTGATCGCCTGTATAAGCGTGGATTGTACACATGATACCAGATTTAATTGTAGCTAAATCATTAAGAGCTTTAGCCATAGGTGCTAAACAGTTTGTTGTACAAGAAGCTGCAGAAATAACTGTATCTTCTGGTTTTAATTCTGAATGGTTTACATTGTAAACGATTGTTGGAAGGTCATTTCCTGCTGGTGCAGAAATAACAACTTTACGAGCACCTGCTTTGATATGAGCTTCTGCTTTTGCTTTAGATGTATAGAAACCTGTACATTCTAATACAACGTCAACACCGATTTCTCCCCATGGAAGTTCTTCAGCGTTAGCTTTTGCGTAAATTTTAATTTCTTTTCCATCAACTGTGATAGAATCTTCTCCTGCTACTACTGTGTCAGCTTTGTCATATGTTCCCTGAGAAGAGTCATATTTTAATAAATGAGCTAACATTTTTGGAGATGTTAAGTCGTTGATTGCAACTACTTCATATCCTTCTGCTCCGAACATCTGTCTGAATGCAAGACGTCCGATACGTCCAAAACCATTGATTGCTACTTTTACTGCCATCTTATAATTCCTCCTAAGTCTTTTTATAAAGATTCTTTTTGACATTGTTATGTCAAACTTTATATTTATTCTACCCAATAATGAGCAAAAATTCAAGTACCTTTTGAAAATAATGACATGTATACAATGTACAATTTCTTTTAACCCTTTGTGAAAATGATTTAATTTTATTTATAAAGTGGATTTCTTTTTTTACAAATTTCTCAATAAAATTTTGTGAAGTCCGCATTTTATCAGGATTTTACCCATTTTATAAGATCAAAATCAAGCTGCTTCTTTTATTAAATAAAGATCTTTATCATTGACATTTTTTTAACATAGAAAATGATTCCGCAGCATAATTGCATAAATAACTTCCTCACGTTATAATGTGAAAAACATATATTTTACCATCTAGGAGGAATACATATTATGATTATTTCAGACTGTCATCTTCATTCGTCTTTTTCCAGCGATTCTGATGCCCCATTAGAATCTATGGTGCAACAGGCGATTCATCGAAATCTAAAAGCAATCTGTATGACAGAGCATCTAGATTATGACTATCCGGACAATCCTGAACATCTGAGTTTTTTATTAGATTTTGATGCTTATAAAGAAAAATTGTTTTATTTGAAAGAAAAATATGCAGACCAGATCGAGCTACTATTTGGAATTGAGATGGGGCTGATGGACTACCTGGGTACCCGCTATAAAAAGGTAGCAGATGCCTATCCCTTTGATTTTATTATCGGTTCTTCCCATCTTGTAAACGGCATCGATCCATACGAACCGGAATACTTCCGGGAACATGGAGTTTTTAAAGGCATGCAGCTTTATTTTGAATCTATTTTAAATAATATTGAATCCTGTACCGAGCTGGATTATCAAGTATATGGACATTTGGATTATGCGATCCGTTATGCTCCTGACAAAAACACATCTTTCCGCTTCAGCGATTATCAGGATATTATTGAAGAAATTCTGAAAAGACTCATTCGGAAAGATAAAGGAATCGAAGTGAATTCCACCGGGCTCCGCTACGGACTTGGGCAGCCAAATCCCCATTTTGATATCTTAAAGTGCTATCATGATATGGGCGGCGAAATTTTGACGATTGGATCGGATGCACACAAACCGGAACATATGGCATATGCCTTTGATGAAATCTCCACAATATTAAGACGGGCAGGCTTTCAGCATTATACCCTGTTTCGTGGCCGACAACCATACGATATTCCGCTTATTTAAGCTTTACAGCTTACAAAACCGGATGATCATCCCCTTCGGGTTTCATCCGGTTTTACAATCATCACATAAATTTCAGCAAATCCCTAACCTCATCAATCTCTTTTTGAATCTCAAATTCCTTTTCCGTCAAAAGCAGTTCTTTATTATAATAAAAATACTTTTCGCATCCAAATCGGCTGATATATTTTGCCGTATGATAGTTTGCAGTCAGTTCTGATACAAACCATACGAGTTCCTGACCTTCTCCAAATGCTTCTTCCAAAAATACAAATGCATATTCCAATTCCACGCCGCAAGAATCCAACACATGTTTTCTCAATTGGACTTGTTTACCGAATTCCACTTTCACACCATCGAATCCGCTTTGATCCATAACCGGAACATATTGTTCCAACTGCTCACAGAGCTTTCGCAGTTTTATCTCCGCTTCCGTATCAAGCATGTCCTTTTCTTTCATCTGTTCTAATTTCATCTTCTGGCGTTTGATCACAACTCTGATATCCTCTTCAGCCTGTACTTCTTTCAGCCTTTGGAACAGCTCCGTCGTAAACGCATCCTGTTCCAACGCGTCCCTCATATCAGCTGCAAGGCGCGTCAACAACAGACTGATCATGCTGATTTTTTCATCAAATTCTGCTGCTTGTAGAGACTGCACTGCTGATTTTTGAATTTTTCCCGATAATATTTCATCAATCCTGTATAAGTTCTGATATTTATAATATAAATCCAGATAATTAGCAAAATCTTTCGCAATCCGTTTGTGCTGTACATATTGAATGACAACATCTTCCGTTATCTCATATCCTAACTCCTCATACAGAAATAGAATCTGGGACAGATCTTCCCATCCACGGGCAGTCACAAATTCTTTACCCTCGATCGTCGTTTCGATCCGGTAAAAATCCTCTTTTCGAATTTCCAGATAAGATAGAATAGAAGGATGTATATTTCTCTCATATGCATATTCTTTCCAGATCGGATAATCTTCTTCCACATCGATTTTCTTGACGCGGTCAAGCGTCACGATATCAAAATCCCGCACGGATTTATTATATTCCGGGGGATTTCCTGCCGCAACGATCACCCAGCCTTCCGGCACTTTATGATTTCCAAACATTTTACATTGCAAAAATTGCAGCATTGTCGGCGCCAGCGTTTCCGAAACGCAGTTGATCTCATCAATAAATAAAATTCCTTCTTTACATCCGGTACTTTCCATACGGTCGTAAACCGATGCGATAATTTCACTCATTGTATATTCTGTAATCGAATATTCTCTGCCTCCATACTCTTTTTTCTCGATAAATGGCAGACCGATGGCACTCTGTCTCGTATGATGTGTAATCGTATAGGATACCAGTCCGATCTCGCATTCTTTTGCGATCTGCTCCATAATCGCTGTCTTCCCAATTCCCGGAGGTCCCATCAAAAGGACAGGTCTTTGTCTGACCGTGTCCATTCTGTAAATACCAAATTCATCTTTTTGCATATAAGCCTGTATCGTATGTTTTAATTCTTCTTTTGCCTGTTTAATATTCATTTTCTCTATGATCCTCCCTATGATCAACGCGTGCATGTTTCATGAGATCATGCGGTTCTAACACCAGCTTTATCGCCCAGGGCGGTACTTGAACTGTCCTGTCATCCGACTGCACAAAAACAAATGCTGTGTCATAATCCGGAGCCTTTTTCGGATATATCCCATTACCGTCCGTAAAATAAAGCAGACCTTTCAAGTCCTGCAGCTTCTTTTCCTGTTTCAATTGTTCTACGTATTCAAAAACCGGGCGGAAATCTGTTCCACCATAGCCTTTTACTTCAAATTCCTCCATATAATCTTCCATCTGTTCCGTGCTGGTAATCCATGTATCCTCCCGAATTTTATCATCGCATTGTAAAATATGAATATTGACCTTTGAAAAATACTGGTCGGACTCTGTCAGAACTTGATACGTTTGTCCTAAAAATTCCTGGATCAGTTCTCCGGAACACGACATAGACGTATCGATCGCAATTACAAAATCCCGGATCTTTTTCGTTTCTTTCCATTCCTGCGGTTCGATAAAAGGCATATTTCCGTACATGGTAAGTCCATACATGTAATATGTATAATCGAAGCTATCCAGATCGATGACCGGTTCTTCACGCAATACTGAAAATTTTCTCAAAAAATCCGAATACTCATAACGCTTACGATTTTCAATTTTTAATGTTTTCGTTATCGTATCTCCGTCTGTTCCGGCATCATCCGCAAATTGCTCCAGCGACATTTGAACCTTTTTGCTGATATCATCCCATTTCTTTTGTCTCTGCTGCATAGGCGGCTGATTCGGCTGCCTGTTATCTTCCCGCCAAAAAGAATGGTCATCGACTTCAAATTCCGCCAGTAATCCGTCAAATTCTTTTTGTGTCATCCGTGTGCTAAGCAACGTTTCATAGACTCTCTCTGCAGTCAGCACCTTCACCTGCGCTTTTAAGATATGATAAATCTTCATCCTCTTCCCGGAAACCGGCAAATGAACCGCCTGGTTTTTCCACTCATCTAACATGGATTCAACAACAATATCACATGCCAGATTCCAATAATCATATAATCTTCCATTCCGATGGAATAGATGTCCGAACAGACAGTGAAGCATCATATGAACATACGCACGGTTGATATAAATCTTTCCTCGTTCATATGTCTCGATCACATATTTTTCATTATAGAAAATTTTATCACCATCTGTTCCATAAAACGCAGTCGTGTCATTTCTCATCATCACGAAGGAATAAATCGCCGTATCAAAATGCCGCATGGACAGATGCAGCTGCGTTCTGGAAGAATCCCATATGCTTTTACATATTTTATTTAATCTATAGTAAAGTGATTCGTTCTGTTTCATAGTTGCTCCTAAAATACAAATTCCTGTTCAATCTCCATAAAATTCCGATTGTTATATTCTATCAGATATGCCATGCATTCGACGTCCTTTTCCCTGCCCGCTTTTTCTAAATATAGATCCATATCCTCTTTCTGAAATAATCCGCAAGTCGCCGCAAGCCGAAGACCCTTTTGATCATTTTCTTCAATCTTATTTAAGATGTACCTCTGTGCATACTTTTCCAAATAATCGATATATCCGGCCTTTTCTTTATCTCCCAACCGATATGGATACTTCAGACGATTTTCAACAAGCTCAAACAAAGTTCCCTGCTGCTCTTCCCTCTTTGCTACTGCAAATAAAAAATCATATTCTGAATAATCCAGTTCTGCCTTGCTGACACATCGTTGATATGCATCTCCCGATCCATACACCACCTCATGGAACACTCTGGAATTAATATCAATTTCATAATCGTAATTATAAGACGGTATTAGAATTTTGGCCTCACCATCCGGGTAATGAACAAAAAATGTCAACTCATGAGTCAGATCCGCTACAACATTTTTCATACATGCCGTTTTCTGATCTTTCGCATAAATCTCTACATTCTTTAAATGATCGCAATTTTTAAATGCCCCATCCTCAATCTGAAATAGATCTCCCGGCATTCTGACACTCTTCAAACTTCGACAATTATAAAAAGCATGTTTTCCTACTTTTTTTACTGTATCCGGAATAAATACGTGTTCCAAATCCCGAATTTCACTAAATTCATAATTTTCAATTAACTCTCTTCCATCTGGAATTCTCAATATCTTCATCTCTATCTCAGTCCTAATCCTTGTTTACTCCAGATTACTTTACCACAAATTATGGGGGAAACAAAGAATTTCCACGAAAACATTTATCATTATTATCATTTGTTCCTAATTTTATACAAGAAAAGCTCTTATTTTTGTTGATTTTTTCTCATAGTATGTTAAACTATTAACTAAGTAGGAATTTATTTTTTTGTTAAAATGGGAGGAAATTATGTTATCAAATGATGCTACAATTTTTCAGGTAAAACACGAATTGATGAAAGCTGTTGCCAAATATGCTTTCGAAGGTGTTTACGATGAAAAACGCGACCAGATTCCTTATGAACTATCACCAGGACCAAATGCTACGTTCCGTTGTTGTGTATATCGTGAACGTGAAGTATTACGCGAGCGTATTATTTTGGCTGAAGGTGGAACTCTTCATGAAGGTGACTACAACATGATCCAGGTCATCCCGGCTGCCTGTCACGGCTGTCCGATTACCCGATTCAGCGTAACAGACAACTGCCAGAAGTGTATGCAGAAAGCTTGTCAGAATGCTTGTAAGTTCGGTGCTATCTCTATGGGCAATCGCAAGGCTGTGATTGACCCTGACAAATGCCGTGAATGCGGACAATGTGCAAAAGCTTGTCCTTATAATGCGATTGCTGATCTGGTTCGTCCGTGTAAAAAAGCTTGTCCGGTTGATGCAATCCAGATGGAATCAGAATCCGGAATCGTACGGATCGACAAAGAAAAATGTATTCAGTGCGGTGCCTGCATCCACAGCTGTCCATTCGGAGCAATCGGTTCCCGTTCGGGTATTGTTAAGATCATCGATGCAATTCATTCTGGCAAACGCGTTGTCGCAATGGTTGCTCCTGCTGCTGAAGGACAGTTCGGAAAAGGTATCACTATGACAAGCTGGAGAACAGCATTAAAGAAAATCGGATTTGACGATATGGTTGAAGTTGCTTTAGGTGGTGACTTAACTGCTCAGGCAGAAGCTGCTGAATGGGCAGAAGCATACAAAGAAGGCAAAAAGATGACAACTTCTTGCTGTCCTGCATTTGTTAATATGGTAAATAAACATTTCCCAACCTTATCCGATCATGTTTCAACTTCTGTTTCCCCAATGTGTGCGGTTTCAAGAATGTTAAAAGCCGATGATCCGGATGTGATCACTGTATTTATCGGACCTTGTGTTGCTAAGAAGAGCGAAATGCAGGATCAGAAGATTGATGGAAATGTCGATTTTGTTATGTTATTCAGCGAAATTCTTCCAATGCTGGAAGCTCAGGGCATTGAATTAAAACCGGAAGAATACGACCATCAGCAGGCATCCATCTACGGCAAACACTTCGCGCACAGCCATGGTGTTACTGATGCGGTTGTTCAGTCCTTAACAGAGACTGGTGAATCCACTGACATTAAAGTAGAAGTATGCAACGGAGCTGCAGAATGTAAGAAAGCCCTGATGATGATGAAAGCCGGAAGACTGAAAGCTGACTTCATCGAAGGTATGGCATGTCCAGGTGGATGTATTGCAGGACCAGGTGCAAGAAAGCCTATCCCGATGTTTAAGAAAGACCGCCAGGACTGCTTAAGCAAGACAGAAGAAATTACGATTGAAGACAGTATTAAAAAACATGTTGGCGAAGAATTGAACTTCTCAATGCACAGAGCTTAAAAAGCTTAGAATCAGATGTTTTTAGCGGAGACTTTGCTCTCCGCTTTTTTTTACGCGAAGGCACAAGGCAAGCTCTAAAAAGTTTCCTATTTGTTTCCACTTCTGTTATACTAACCTATATGATAACTTCAGGAGGAATGATTATGGTACAAAATATTAGTGCCGAAGAAGCACTTACAAAATTGAAAAACGGCAATAAACTTTATTTAAACGCGAAGACACCGATCGGTAATATCTCGCAGCAAATTCGCCTGAAAACAAAGGAATTTGGACAGCATCCATATGCAATTATCATCACATGCTCTGATTCAAGAGTCATTCCGGAAAGCATTTTTTCTGCCGGAATCGGAGATTTATTTGTTATTCGTGTTGCGGGAAATGTAATTGACGATCATCAGCTTGGCAGTATTGAATATGCAGCTGATCATCTCGGATGTCGACTGGTACTCGTATTAGGGCATACTTTCTGTGGAGCCGTTAACGCAGCGATCCATCATGATCCCGACGGATATATTAAATTTATCACGGATGAAATTGGACTTGCAATCGGTGATGAAACCGACGATTACGAAGCATGCTGCCTGAATATTAAGCGAAGCGTTTCCTTGATCGAGGAAAATATCGATATCCAACATATGGAAGAAGATGATGGCCTTCGAGTTATGGGGGCTATTTATCATATCGAAAATGGAAATGTAGAATATATTATTTAATTCATTCTTTTTATATTTTTTTCAAATATTGAACATATTTTGTTCACAAATTGCTGATATTATATATACATAGCATTGTTAAAGCTATTAACTTTTTCATTATTTTCTCTCGGCCGGGCTTTCCCTCCCGGCCACTTTTTTATTCTTCTTCATATAATTTCATCAATGCCTGTGTTCCCAATTCACCATATCCCTGTGCCTCTAAGATCTGATAATTCGATAATACTAAACTGAGCATTTCCAGATTCAGATCGCTTCGATTTGCCTCGATTAATGCTAATTGCATATCTTTTACAAAATGTTTCAGAAAAAATCCCGGATTATAATCGCCCTCTAAAATTTTAGGGCCAAATGTATCCAGCTGTTTACTGCCCGCCGCACCTGTCGACACAGCGTCCAGTAATATCTGCAGATCCAAGTCTTTGGCCTTCGCATATGTAATGGCTTCACATACGCCTGATAGCGCACCGGCAATTAAAATTTGATTTGCCATTTTAGCATGCTGACCATTTCCGGCTTTCCCCATATAATTTATATTGGTTCCCATGGCTTCAAACAAAGGCATACACATCTCGTAATCTTTTTTATCGCCTCCGACAAGAATTGATAACGTTCCCTCTTTCGCTCCTATATCCCCTCCGGTAACAGGTGCATCCAGAACATGAAAACCTCTTTCTGTCCCTTTCATATAAAGCTCTTCGGCAATCATCGGACTTGTCGTCGTCATATCAATTAGATAAGTATCTTTTTCAGCACTATTCAGAATGCCGAGTTCATCATAATATACTTCTTCCACGTCTTTTGGAAATCCCACCATCGTAATGACAGCGTCACACCCTTTCACACAATCCTGAATCATATCGTAAAAGATCGCTCCTTCTGAAATCACATCTTCCACCTTTGCTTTTGTACGCGCAAAAATATGTAATTCATATCCTGCCTTCATCAAATTTCTTACCATTGATTTTCCCATAATACCAACGCCGATAAAACCTATTTTCTGCATAATTATTTCTCCTTTATCACCTTATAAAACAAAAAAAGAAAGCCTAAGAAATAGCTTATTTCCTAGACTTTTCAACAGGGGCAGTAGGACTTGAACCCACGACCTGCGGTTTTGGAGACCGATATTCTACCAACTGAACTATACCCCTATAACAGAATAAGATTAAAAGTATCTCTTTTAATCCTACTTCTTTATTAAGTTATATACCTTAAAAACTACATACAGATGATAACTCTCTACAAGACTCTCTTCCTTTGATCTCTCACAGCCATT
>JAUNOI010000144.1 GCA_030531165.1 Lachnospiraceae bacterium | reverse complement strand
CGCGGGCTCTTTTCAATTCAAGAGAGCGCTGTAGGCGGTCTTTCCTATAAATTAAGAAAGATGACTCGCACCATCTCGTCATTCCACAACACTTCCTCCGAAAGGACAGCTACATATACAAAGGTATAATTAGAAAGAATCTTATTCGGATGAGGAATCGCAATCTTATTACCATACTTCATCTGTGCATATTTTTCTCTTTCTAACACCAATTCATAAAAACCATCATCAACGTCTTCCTGCTCTACAATTAGATCACAAATTTCTTTTAAGATTGCTTTTTTTTCTTTTGCCTGAATATCCGTCAGAAACCGCTCCGGTGTATAATATTTACGCAACACATTTCCTGATCCTCTTGCCAACAGATCCGCAATCGCCATTAAGTCATTATCCCCTAAAAATACTCCAACTTCAAAAATAGGACACGGTATCTCCTTTGTGATCGGAACAGTCGTAAATACATAATCCACTAAAGAAAAATCAAATTTTTCCAATCCCATAATATCTTGTACATAAATATGATCTAAATAATCATCAAAACTTCTTTCATATTGATGTTTCATCAATTTCAAAAAATTTTTTCCAGAATTGCACACGACCAAAATACTGACTTTGTTTTTTACATTGTCTTTTTTCTCTAAAGCAAGTGCAAACACCAAAGCAATGTATCCGATTTCATCTTCTGATATATTCGTCTGATAATATTCTGTTAAGACTCTGGTGCTCTGCAATGCCATCTCAAACGCCAAGGAATATTCTTTCTTTATCTGATCTAACATTGGATTTGTGAGCGGCAATCCATATCTGGTTCGTATATCCAATGCTGCCAAATGCTGATTCAATATCATACGCAATTCAAAATCTCTTCGAAAATCCATATGATACTCCTGCTTAATGGTAGCAATCATATCCAGTGCTAACTGATCGATCTCCTCTCGGATAACAAAGTTATAATCGTTCTCGACTGCCGTGCCAATCCTCTGTTTACCGGCAAGATATAGAAGAATATAATTTTCTTCATCACGAGTATATTGTACATTGTATTTGGTTTCAATTGCAGTAACTAACTCTTTTAGAAATCCTCTTTCTTTAATACCGATCTCTGAGAAATTTGTAATGTCTAATTTTAAAAAATGATCTTCACATATTCTTCTCACGCCAACATAAACATAATCGGTGAAGTTATCAAATGCTACTTCTGTGAGATGGATATCATATTTTACCAGCAACTCGTGAATATGTTTTGCCATCCACATTAATTTTTCTTCATTTTCCAGCCGAACATCTTCAAACGTTTTTCTTTTGATAAAGTATGTGCATAACAACCGACGAATATCGAACTCATCACCAATAACTCTTATTCCGTAATTCGGTTTTCGTTCAAGTTCTACTCCATACTGGTTCATGATTTTTTCTACGCTGCGAATCGAACGTGATAATGAAGATTTTGATATATAGAGCATCTCTGATAAATCGTCCATTTTCACATAATCATCTAATTCGATCAAATATTTTAATAAAAACTGATTCCGCTCCTGACTTGTTTCTGGAATATATTGCTCACTTTCTTCTTTTAAAAAGCTTTTAAACCTTTTTTCATCTGTCATGATCAGTTTATAGCCAAATCTGGACTTGGATACGATATCTCCTCCATGTTCTTTCAGAACTACTTTCAATTCCTTAATGCGATTTCTCACTGTTTTCTCGCTAACACCTAATTGTTTCGCTAAGACGTTGGCAGAATGATATTCGTCTAATTCAATAATATCAAATAGTTCTTGTAGTTGTGTACGAAGCATCTTTCTCCCCCTGCTCTTTTCATGCAAATAATCCAACTATTTTGATAATATTTTATCCTTTTTTATAACAAATTACCATATTTCTTTTTACCACA
>JAUNOI010000001.1 GCA_030531165.1 Lachnospiraceae bacterium | reverse complement strand
AGATACTGAAATTCTCATCTGAATTTTCAAGGATCTGTGATTGTTCAGTTTTCAATGTTCGAATTCGCAATTGGAAAACTCCAACGGAGAAGGAGGGATTTGAACCCTCGCGCCGCTATTAACGACCTACTCCCTTTCCAGGGGAGCCCCTTCAGCCACTTGGGTACTTCTCCAAGCGAATGAAAATGTTACATTATGAAATTGTAACAACGGAGAAGGTGGGATTCGAACCCACGGTCCCTTTCGGAATCACTAGTTTTCAAGACTAGCTCCTTAAACCACTCGGACACCTCTCCAGGCGCTTTCGTTTATCTTCGTCAGCGACTTTTTAATATTATCAGATTCGTTTCTATTTGTCAATAGTTTTTTTAAATTTTTTTATTTTTTAAAAAAACTGTTCTTTTTTGTAAATCTTCAATTCTTACTGCGTTTCATCAGCAACATTTGGTATATTATCAAATTAAAACGAATATGTCAACACCTTTTTTTCATTTTTTTATTTCTTTTTTAACAGATATAATTTCATCTGGAACCATATAATACGATCGTGTATTTCATGCAGGACACGAAACAATTTTCTCGTCCTGAAAAATGCTCGGGAAATGCGGACATCTTCCGGAGTTGTTACTTTAATATTATCATAAGAACCCATAATTAATTTCACTTTATGACCGCTATACTGTTCAACTGCCATTGCATCATCGGTCGCTGTTGTATCACCCGATTCTATTAACTTCTTATAAGCATTCTTAACAAGTTCAAATTGAAAGCTCTGCGGAGTCTGAACGATCCATAAAATCTTTCTAGGGGGTGTCTCTTTTGCATACTCTTCCTCATCAACTACCTTTATCGTATCCTTTGCAGGAACCCCGACAACACATGCACCGTATTTCATTGCACCTCTAATAGAGTCAAAAACGATTTTTTGGTTAATCATCGGTCTCGCACCATCATGAATTAAAACATAATCCGCATCTTCAATTGCTTGAAGTCCCATATATACCGATTCATAACGTTCACATCCTCCCGGTACTATCTTTTTGACTTTTGAAAATTTGTATTTGTCTACAATGTACTTCTGGCAATACTCAATCTCATCAATACCGGTTACAAGTATGATCTCATCTACTTCACTTTCCTGAAATGTTTTCAACGAATAATACACCATCGGGCGAGATTTGATAATCATATATTGTTTTGGTATTCCGCTGCCCATTCTTTTTCCTTCCCCGGCGGCGAGTACAATTGCAACTATTTTCTTTCTCATTTGTATTTCCCCTTTATCGCTGACCAATTTTCAAATTAGGTACTGCATTCAGATCCAGTCCATCCCGGACTCCTTTTTTATACTCATAATAACCTGCTGCTCCTATCATTGCTGCATTGTCCGTGCATAGAACAGGTGATGGATAATAGAATTCCAGGCCATTTTTCTCGCATTTTTCTTTCATCATATTTCGGAGTGCCTGATTCGATGCCACGCCCCCTGCAATTGCCAGCTTTTTCATTCCACATTCTAAAGCCGCATTTACCGCATGTTCCGATAGGACATCAACAACTGCTTCCTGGAAAGAAGCTGCAATATCAGCACGATTAACTGCGATTCCTTTCATCTGACAATTATTTAAGTAATTTAAAACTGCTGATTTTAACCCGCTGAAACTAAAATCATTTGGAGCACCCTCTACTTTTGCACGCGGGAACTTGATCGCTTTTGGATTTCCCTCACGCGAAAGCTTATCGATTTTAGGTCCTCCGGGATAACCAAGGCCAATTGCCCTCGCTACTTTATCAAATGCCTCACCGGCAGCATCATCTCTGGTTCGTCCGATGATTTCATATACCCCATAAGCTTCCACTTTTACGAGATGAGAATGTCCTCCGGATGCAACAAGACACATAAACGGTGGTTCCAGATCTGGGTGTTCAATATAATTCGCACAAATATGGCCTTCTATATGATGCACCCCGACTAATGGTTTCTTTTTTGCATAGGCAATTGCTTTTGCCTCTGCAACTCCGACCAGCAGTGCTCCTACAAGACCAGGACCATAAGTAACGCATACTGCATCAATCGTATCCAAGGTTTCACCCGCTGTTTCGAGCGCTTCTTCAATTACCTGATTCATTTTTTCAATATGCTTGCGTGAAGCAATCTCCGGTACCACGCCACCATATAACTTGTGCAAATCTATCTGAGAGAAAATAATATTTGATCTGACATCCCTTCCATTTACGACAACCGCTGCTGCTGTCTCATCGCAGGAAGATTCAATTGCCAATATTTTCGTTTGTTCTTCCATCTGTTTTCTCCTAATCCTCTTCAAATAATAATGTACAGGACTTTCTGTCTTTTCCTGCTTTCGCATTTGGAAATATTTCTTTTACTGCATCCATATATGGATCCGGTTTTACAAGAGATGGACTGTAATGTGTCAGCCACATTTCTTTGACATCTGCATCTTTTGCAAGATTGGCTGCTTCGTAAAATGTCATATGCTTATATTCCCTTGCTTTTTTTTCTTTTTCCTTTTCTCCATACATACCTTCACAAATGAACAGATCTGCTTTCCGTGCATGTTCAGCAATCTGTCTTACAGGACGGCTATCCGTGCAGTATGTGAGTTTTAATCCTTTTCTTGGTTCTCCAAGCACCTGATCCGGTGTATAAGTAACCCCATCACAGATAACCATTTCCCCTTTTTGAAGTCTGCTCCAGCATGGCATCGGCACATGGTTCTCTTTTGCCTTTGCAACATCAAACTTTCCAGCCCGCGGTATTTTAATACTATATCCATAACAAGTGATATTATGCTGTACCCGAAAAGCTTCTATCTCATAGCCGTTCATCTTTATCGTCTGACTATTCTCCGTCAATTCAAGAAATCTTATTTCGAACGGCAGATCCGGAGCAATGACTCGAAGAGAATTTACTACTCTTTCCAGCCCGCGTGGTCCAACCATCAGAATCGGCTCCGTTCTTTCCGCATTTCCAAGCGTCAACAAAAGCCCCGGAAGACCACTAATATGATCCGCATGATAATGCGTAAAACAGATAACGTCTACCGGTTTTACACTCCATCCCTTTTCCTTAATTGCAACTTGTGTTCCTTCGCCGCAGTCGATCAGAATACTACTTCCATTAAATCTAGCCATCAGCGACGTCAAATGCCGATACGGAAGGGGCATCATGCCTCCCGTACCAAGCAAACAGATATCTAACATATGATTCCCTCTTTATCGTTTTATAATTTCATTTTTTACAATACTTCTGTTTTTTCTATTATAGCTGCAGGTATTTTCAATTCTGAAAGAATCCGATCATAACATTCCTCGCATAGACAAAACTCATGCATTTCCAAATCTTTACGGCTGAAATATCCCCATTCTTTTTGAACATTCAAAAAATCCTGTACTTCTGTATTAATTTCTTTTCCGCATCCATTACAAATAATCATTTGGCGCATATGATAATTCCTCCCCAATTTATGAAACTTTTTTCGTAAAAAGACATTTTTTGATGTTTTTCACAGTTTCATTATAGACATCCGCATATCGAAATGCTAGTGGGAAATGATGCTAATGATCCTTCATATCTTTCTTACATATACGACAGCATGTTCCGCCGGATTTTTATAATAATTCTTTCGAATACCTGCCTTTTCAAATCCCTGCTTTTTATATAATCCCTGTGCAGGCTGATTGGATTCTCTTACTTCCAGAAAAACACTTCGCACACCAGCCGTTTTCCATTCTTCGAAGGCTTTATTTAACATGAGGATTCCGAGATTATTTTTTCGAAAATCAGGCAATACCCCAATTTTTAAGACTTCTCCTTCATCAGCCGCTGTCGATGTAAGCAGGAACCCCCTGCTCATATTATCTTCTTCTGCTATACAACAATCATATTGGGACATGGAAAGAAAGCTGCTCCAGTCTTCTTTCTTCCAGTTATCCGAAAAGCAGCACTGATCCATCTGTGCAAGCAATCCCGCTTCTTCCGGCCCAACTTTTCTAATTCGCATTTTTCTTTTGTTCCCGTTCTCTTTCCGCCTGGGATTTTTTCAGATATTCTGGTCCATGCTCTGCAGCAGATTCAATTTTTCCCTGCTTATAGTATTCCATAGCGAGACTTCCAACCGCACCAGCACGCTGTCTGCTCAAATGAGCCGGTGCAAAAGAAACCGGCACACTGCATTTTTCCAAAATTCTTTCTCTGTGAACATCGACCCCATCGCCGAGAAAGATCACCGGGCTCTCGAATGCATTGACTTCGTCGATAATTTCTTCTATATTTTTCGAACACTGCTCTTGAATCACTTCAAATTCGTTCTCATTCCATGCATATATTCCGGTATAGACATTGTTACGGCGTGCATCTATAATCGGACAAATATATCCTTCTGTATGATATAGATTATAGGCAATCGCATCAACCGTAGGTACCGCAACGATCGGTTTATCAAGCGCAAGGCCTAACCCTTTTGCTGTAGCCGAACCGATCCGCAGTCCGGTAAAAGAGCCGGGGCCTTTCGCCAGTGCGATGGCATCCATCTCATTCAGATCCGTCTCCGTCATCTTCACAACCTCATCCAACATCGGCAGTAAAGTCTGCGAATGTGTTTTCTTATGATTTATGGTATATTCACCGATCAGGCTATCATCTTCCATAACGGCCACAGAAGCAACCAAGCCTGAGCTGTCCAATACTAATAACTTCATTTAATATTCCTCCAACAAAATTTTTCTATAGTCAAAGCCTTTTTCCAGATCCTTTTCAATCGTAACAGACATATAGTGCTCCGGAAGAATTTCTTCGATTCGATTTGCCCATTCAATCAGGCAAACACCCTGACCATAAACGTAATCATCATATCCAATCTCATCCATTTCATCAATCACCCCGATCCGGTATACATCAAAATGATAAAACGGCAGCCTTCCCCCTTCATATATCTGCACAATCGTAAATGTAGGACTGCTAATTGGCTCTTCGATCTCCAATCCCTGGGCGAATCCCTGCGTAAATACGGTCTTTCCTACGCCCAGATCTCCATACAAACACAGCACGTGTCCCGGCTTTGCCTCTTTTCCGAGTCTTTTTCCAAGTTCGTAAGTATCCTTTGTTTCAAAGCTTTCTATTATCATCGCTCACTCCTCATTCTCTTTGGAAGTTTCACTGAATGTTGGTCAATATGATCAAGCAAAAAACGTATCAATGCATTCTCCTGGTCTCCCATATCCTTTTTTGGCCATAGAAATGCGTTAATCCTTGTTGTATATAATATATACAGCGAATGGGTCTCAACAATCTTCATGATCATATCCCATGGGATTCCACCCTTTTGATCTGCAACCTGAAGGTCGATTCCATCTTCTGTTAAAATATACTCCATCTCATTTTTATAAGCAGGATTTGTTAGCTTCTGCTGTTTTGCTTTCATCCATAACATAAGCGGATTGATAACAGTAAACAACAGTGCAATGATTCCAAGAATGATCACTTTTGTTTCATTGCCCGCAAAATCCGTTATATTTTTTATAAATAAAACAGCCGCTGCAAGGCTGATGACCAAACCAATCTTACCGCTCAATCCCGCATATGAGTGCTTCATCAAAAACTGAAACAATTCGTTAGTCGTAATCTTCGTTTTAAATTTCATGAATGTCATCTCCTGATTTTAATTTTCTAACCATATTATAGCATAAGCGAAAAAA
The DNA here is from genome assembly GCA_030531165.1 of Lachnospiraceae bacterium. Classification (GTDB taxonomy): domain Bacteria; phylum Bacillota; class Clostridia; order Lachnospirales; family Lachnospiraceae; genus Fimousia. The sequence continues at coordinate 116,105 of JAUNOI010000001.1, read as the reverse complement.
AATAAAAACGCAATGCATTTCGAACTTTTTCTATGCAAGGGATAAAATTCCTTTATTTGAGAATACTACTATTATTAACCATAACGATAATATAGATGGAGGATTTTTTATGAAAGCAACTGGCATTGTACGAAGAATTGATGATTTGGGAAGAGTTGTTGTTCCAAAGGAAATTCGTCGTACATTGAGAATCAGAGAAGGGGATCCATTAGAGATTTTTACAGACCGAGATGGAGAAATTATTTTGAAAAAATATTCTCCAATTGAAGAATTAGGCGAATTTGCACAACAATTCTGCGAAGCAGCCTCACAAATTCTGAATACAACCGTATGCGTCAGCGATCATGATACTTTTATTGCTTCTGCGGGAAAAGAAAAAAAAATGTTTATGGGCAAAATGATCCATCACAAACTGGAACAATTTATCGATGATCGAAAAACGGCCTCAACAAAAACAGACCCAAGTAATTTTCCAGAGCTTTTGGATTCTGTTCATTTTCAAAAGGAAAAACAAATCGCAGCAACCATTATCTGTCAGGGAGATGCCGTAGGCAGTGTTATTATTCCATATTGTGATGATGACAATGCCATGACTCTTGCCAGAACCGGCGCTGCATTGTTGAGTATCCAGATGGAAAGCTAAAAGATGGGGCTGATCGAATCAGCCCCAATTTTTATTTGCGCGAAGGCACAATGCAAGCGGAAACGCTCGCAGAGCGTGTTTCATCCGGTTCTAAATATTTCTTCAGAAACTGACCTGTATAGGAATGTTCGACTTCACAGATTTCTTCCGGCGTTCCGGTTGCAATAACCGTACCTCCGCCATCGCCCCCTTCAGGTCCCATATCGATAATATAATCCGCAGTTTTAATCACTTCCAGATTATGTTCAATTACTACGATTGTATTGCCGCCTTCACTGAGTTTTCTTAAAATATCAATTAATTTGTGAACATCCGCAAAATGAAGTCCTGTTGTGGGCTCGTCCAAAATATAAATCGTCTTCCCTGTGCTTCTTTTACATAATTCAGTAGCAAGCTTGATCCTCTGGGCTTCCCCGCCGGACAAAGTCGTTGACGGCTGCCCCAGTTTAATATAAGAAAGCCCGACATCATATAATGTTTTAATCTTATTATAAACACTTGGCACCGACTTGAAGAATTCACACGCTTCCTCTACCGTCATATCGAGTACATCATAAATACTTTTTCCTTTGTACTTTACTTCTAATGTCTCACGATTATAGCGCTTTCCGCCACACACTTCGCAAGGCACATAAACGTCCGGAAGAAAATGCATCTCAATTTTGATAATTCCGTCCCCGGAACAGGCCTCACATCTTCCTCCCTTCACATTAAAGCTGAAACGCCCTTTTTTATAGCCGCGTGTTTTGGCATCTTTTGTCATCGCAAACAGATCACGAATCTGATCAAATACACCCGTATACGTAGCCGGATTGGAACGTGGAGTCCGCCCGATCGGGGATTGATCGATTGCAATAATCTTATCGAGCTGCTCAACACCTTGAATCTTTTTATGCTTTCCAGCTTTTATCCTTGAACGGTTTAATTCTCTTGCTAATTGTCTATATAAGATATTATTGACCAGAGAACTCTTACCAGAACCGGAAACCCCCGTTACACAAGTCATAATGCCAAGCGGGATTTCGACGTTTATATTTTTTAAATTATTTTCCTTTGCACCAATTATCTTCAAAAATCCGGTCGGCTCTCTCCGAATCTCAGGAACTGGAATCCTGATCTTTCCGCTTAGATATGCACCGGTAATAGAACCTTCCGTATTCATAATCTCTTCCGGTGTACCTTGAGCAATGACTTCCCCGCCATGCTCACCGGCTCCCGGTCCAATATCCACAATATGATCCGCAGCAAGCATTGTATCTTCATCGTGCTCTACAACCAAAAGTGAATTGCCCATATCAGCAAGATTTTTTAGGCTCTTGATCAATTTATCATTGTCCCTCTGATGAAGACCGATACTCGGTTCATCTAAAATATAGGCAACACCGACAAGACCGCTGCCAATCTGAGTCGCAAGCCGGATTCTCTGTGCTTCTCCGCCGGATAGGGTTCCGGTCGCTCTTGACAGCGATAAATATTCCAATCCGACATCGACCAAAAATCCGATTCTGGAATCGATTTCTTTCAAAATCTCCGATCCGATCAATCGCTGTCGTTCTGTCAGTTCAACCTCCTGAAAAAACTTCGCGATCTTCCCAATATTCATATCACATAGTTCCGAAATATTTAGTCCTCCGATCGTAACCGCAAGAGAAGTAGCTTTTAATCGTTGTCCTCGACATGTTTTACACGGCGTAACTGTCATATAGGATTCATACTCGCCTTTCATTCTTTCAGAAGATTCCCGATATCGACGTTCTACATTCCGAATCAGGCCTTCAAAAACAACATCATAAACACCTTCCCCTCTCTGTCCCTTATAATGGACTTTGACGGCATGCCCGTTCGTTCCGTTGATAATCACATCCTGAACTTCCTGGCTATACTCCCCAAACGGCGTATTCAAATCGAAATGATATTCATATGCCAATGCTTCCAAAATAGCCCTTGTAAAACTTTTTTTATCTTTTGAAGATTGCCATCCCGTCACCTGGATTGCGCCCTCCGTAATGCTGAGAGAGGGATCCGGAATCATCAGATCAATATCGAATTCCATCTTATATCCCAGACCTGCGCAATCCGGACAGGCTCCAAATGGATTATTAAAGGAAAAGCTCCGGGGCTCTACCTCTTCCATACTGATCCCGCAATCCGGACAGGAAAAACTCTGGCTGAAATTCAATTCCTCTCCACCGATGACATCCACGATCAGTAATCCATCCGATAAATCCAGCACCGTCTCAATCGAATCGGTTAACCTTTTTTCAATGCCTTCGCGTACGATCAAACGATCTACCACAATTTCAATATTATGTTTTTTATTTTTTTCTAGCGAAATCTCCTCCGATAATTCATACAGATTCCCATCGATACGTACGCGGACAAATCCATTCCTTTTTATTTTCTCTAATAATTTTACATGTTGTCCTTTTCGTCCCCTGACAACCGGTGCCAGAAGCTGAAACTTCGTTCTTTCCGGCAGCTTGAGAATCGCATCCGTCATCTGATCTACCGTCTGTCTGCTGATCACCTTGCCGCATTTTGGGCAATGTGGAATTCCAATTCTCGCATATAGCAGTCTCAGATAATCGTAAATCTCTGTTACGGTTCCAACCGTGGAACGAGGATTTCGATTGGTCGTCTTCTGATCAATGGAAATAGCCGGAGACAATCCCTGGATATTTTCAACATCCGGCTTCTCCATCTGCCCCAAAAACTGCCGCGCATAAGAGGATAGGGATTCCATATATCTTCTCTGTCCTTCTGCATAGATCGTGTCGAACGCCAGTGAAGATTTCCCTGATCCGCTCAAGCCTGTCAATACCACAAATTTGTTACGCGGAATATTAATATCTATATTCTTCAGGTTATGTTCTTTTGCACCCCGAATTCGTATCATATCATCTATCATCTAAACTTCTCTCCATCACTTTTATTTTAAAAATCAGACTGAAAGATCATAATCCCTCAGCGCGATCTTATATTCTTTCAGTTCATCGCGAAGCACTGCTGCATACTCAAAGTTAAGTTCTGCTGCTGCCTGATTCATCTTTTTTGTCAACTTCCGGATCTCGCCCTGAAGCTCCTTCTTACTCATAGATTCTGCATCCTTCTTATCCTCTTTTACCGGTTCTATATCATCCGAAATCTTAATCAGATCCCGAATTTCCTTTTTGATCGTCTGAGGGATAATACCATGTTCCTGATTATACTGATCCTGAATTTTTCTACGTCGTTCTGTCTCTCCGATCGCGGCTTTCATGGAATCAGTCATATTATCCGCATACATGATTACCCTTCCCTTTGCATTACGGGCAGCACGTCCGATCGTCTGGACAAGCGAAGTCTCAGAACGCAGAAATCCTTCTTTATCCGCATCTAAAATCGCAACAAGAGTAATCTCCGGAATATCCAGCCCTTCTCTTAAAAGGTTAATTCCGACTAATACATCAAAAATACCCATACGAAGATCCCTGACGATCTCCGTACGTTCTAATGTATCAATATCAGAATGAAGGTATTTGACCTTTATTCCAATATCCCGGATATAATCCGTCAAATCCTCCGCCATCCTTTTTGTCAGAGTTGTTACGAGAATATTATTGCCATCTTCAATTTCTTTATGAATCTCCGAAATCAGATCATCGACCTGTCCCTCAACAGGCCGAACGGATACCTCCGGATCCAAAAGCCCCGTCGGACGAATGATCTGCTCTGCCCGAAGCAATTCATGCTCCTGCTCATATACATTCGGTGTAGCCGATACAAATAACATCTGATCAATCTTCGATTCAAATTCCCCAAAATTAAGCGGACGGTTATCCAGCGCAGATGGCAGGCGGAATCCATAATCCACCAGAGTTTTCTTTCTGGATCTGTCACCGGCATACATACCACGCACCTGTGGAATTGTAATGTGCGATTCATCCACTAAAATCAAAAAATCATCACCAAAGAAATCAATCAGCGTACTTGGCGTCGCCCCTGCCGGTAATCCGGCAAGATGTCTGGAATAATTCTCAATGCCGGAACAAAAACCGGTCTCCCGAAGCATCTCAATATCAAAATTCGTTCTCTCAGCAATCCGCTGTGCTTCAAGAAGCTGATCATTCTCTTTAAAGTATTCTACCTGTTCTTCTAGTTCTGCCTTGATCGTCTCGATCGCACGCTCGATCTGCTCCTCCGGCACTGCATAATGAGATGCCGGGAAGATCGCCACAAAATTCAGGCTCCGCTTGATCTCTCCGGTCAGAATATCGAATTCGGTAATACGGTCAATCTCATCACCAAAAAATTCAATACGGACAGCATCTTCAAATGTCGAAATAGGCACAATTTCCAAAACATCTCCTTTTACGCGGAATGTTCCCCGTTTAAAATCGAGTTCGTTGCGAACATACTGAATGTCAATCAACTGCCGTATAACTTCATCACGGTCTTTCATCATACCAGGACGCAGAGAGATCATCATCTCCGCATAACTCTTGCGGTCACCAATCCCGTAGATACAGGATACACTGGAAACTACAATCACATCCTTTCGTTCGATCAGCGCAGCCGTTGCACTATGCCGCAACTTATCGATCTCATCATTGATTGCAGAGTCTTTCTCGATATACGTATCCGTAGAGGGAACATATGCCTCAGGCTGATAATAATCATAGTAAGAGACAAAATACTCAACCGCATTCTCCGGGAAAAATTCCTTAAATTCACTGTATAATTGCGCTGCCAAAGTTTTATTATGGGCGATAACAAGTGTCGGTTTATTCAACGCCTGAATAATATTCGCCATCGTAAATGTCTTGCCTGAACCGGTAACGCCGAGCAATGTCTGGAACTGATTACCCTCTTTAAATCCGTTCACTAACTGTTCAATTGCCTGCGGCTGATCGCCGGTGGGCTGGTATTCCGAATGTAATTTGAAATGATCCATGAAAGTTCCTCCTTTATGAATGCATTTGATCTTCTACTTTTATCATAATAATTTTCAATAAAATCTATACAACATTTCATATAGTATAGCATTGTAACTAAAAAAAGTACAGACCAAAATGAACATTTGTTCTGTACTTTCTTTTTACTTTCTATCCCATTTTCTTTCCGTATAAAACCCAATTTTCTTACGAATAATAAAATCCGCTACTCTGCTACAGCCTTTTTCGCAACCACCACAAGACGTCCATTATCCCGGGAATACTCGCAAGTGGAAAGTGTGAGCAGCTTATCCCCATACTTGGCACTTACACCCGTATCGTACAAGGCAAGCTTCCTGCACTGCTCCACATATTCTGTAAACTCCTTTTCCGTTTCCGCATTGGCAAACAGATAATACTTGAATCCTGTATCGTCATAGACTGTGGTTTTAAATACTGTAATAATTTCATATTCTGCAATTTCCGTGAGCGTATCAAAGCGAATCTTCTTATGGTTCTCGTAAAAATTCTTGTTCTCGAATTCTTCCAATCCTGCGAACATGGAACCGTTTTTCATATGGTGCCCGTAAATGATCACGTTATCGCTCGGTTTCTCCGGGTCGCAATGCTCCGCAATGTACGGTACACCATAATCGCTGTATTCTTTTTCAAAACTGTGTTTCAAATAAAAATCCGGATCATCCGGCGTATACATGACCGGATAATTGATCTGCGTTCCATCAATTGCGATCCAGCCTGCCATATCATTATTCTGCTCAGATAATTGCCGGTATCTCTCCAACAGGGACCGCTTTTCTTCCAAATTCTCATCAGTTCCGCTTTTGCCCTCCGGCTGTTGTTCTGCCATCTCCGCCAGCTGCGCAAACTCCTCATCTGCCTTATGGGCACTGGCATAATATCGGATTATCTGGTATGCTGAAATAACAAAAACTAAGAAACAGATTAAGATACCCACAGAATAAACTCTCTTTCTGATATTCAAGTTTTTTTCATTTTTACAATTCGGATCTTTCATCGCTTCTCTCTTACATCTTATTGTCTCTATCTGCTCTTATTAACCTTCTAATTGCCTCGATTGCAACCTTAATAGAAGATTCTGTATCATGGACGATTGGATTCTCCATTCCAAGCGCATCTCTTTCCTGATTGCCGACCACAAGAAAATCAGAACCACAGCGAACGCCCAGATGACTTGCCACAATAAACAATGCTGCTGATTCCATCTCTGATGCTTTACATCCCAGACGCTTCCATGCTTCCCATTTGTGAAGCAGTTCATAACTCACCGGCATCTTTTCTGGCTCATGCTGTCCATAAAATGCGTCTTTACATTGTACAATACCGACATGATGCGGCAGTTCCAAACCTCTGCATGCCTGTACAAGTGCATTTGTTACCTCAAAATCTGCTACGGCAGGATATTCGATCGGAGCGTATTCACGACTCGTTCCTTCCATCCGAACCGCTCCTGTTGCAACCACGATGTCACCGCCTTTGACATCCAGATCAATCCCTCCACAAGTGCCAACACGAAGAAATGTATCCGCGCCGCAAAGCACCAATTCCTCCATCGCAATGCTTGCGGAAGGTCCGCCAATGCCAGTGGAAGTTACACTGACTTTCTCACCATCTAAATATCCTGTATAAGTAATAAATTCCCTGCTGTCAGCGATCAATTGGGCATCATCAAAATATTTTGCGATCTTGGCACATCGTTTTGGATCACCCGGTAAGATCACGTAACGCCCGACATCCCCCGGTCTGATCTGTAAATGATACTGTAATCCTACTTCACCTGAATAATTCTGCATACTTTCACCCCCGTGTTTCTACTTTTTTTAGTAATTTTATTATAATATCTCAAAATTGCATTTTCAACGAATAGTTATTTTTGACACTTTATTCATTTTATAATAGAATAACGATAAACAAACGATTTGGAGGTATAAGAATGAATTTTGGAACACTTCATTTTGGAGTATTGGGCCTATTATTTTTAACGTTTGCTTTTATCAGTTTACTGGCAGGACTTGTTCAGCTCATTACCGGCAAAGGCTGGGTAATCAACAAGACAAAGTATTCGGAAGAAGATTTTCAGAGATTGCGCTTTCCGACGGCTCTGCTTGCCATTGCCAACAGCGTATTTGTTACTCTTGCTTGTCTCGCATCCGCTGGCATGTTCTCCTCATTTGTTCAAATTCTCGGAACGATGCTCGCTGCCGTATGCATTGCAACCGGATGGCTGATTACAAAAGATCATGCTTCAGAAACTTTTAAAAGATGAGGATGGTTATTCCCCATCCTCTAAGACTTTGATTGCCTTTTGAAGCTGATTATCTTCTGATTTTTTGATATCAGACTTTTCTTCTAAAGACTCATCTAATTCTACTTTTACGTCAGGTTCGATTCCCTTTTTATGAATATTGCGTCCCTTTGGCGTGTAATAGTTCGCAATCGTTAATTTTAATGCGGAACCATCGCCGAGTTTCATAATATTTTGGACAATTCCTTTACCGAAACTGGTCGTTCCGACAATCGTTCCAATTTTATAATCCTGAATTGCACCTGCCAAAATCTCAGAAGCACTTGCACTATTGCCATTGACCAATACCGCTAGCGGAATATCGAGAGACTCTTCTGAAGAACCTTTATATTCCTCTCTCTTTCCATCTTTATCTTCTGTGTATACAATCATTCCATCATCTATGAGCATATCAGCAATCTCAACAACGGATGCCAGTAATCCACCCGGATTATCCCTGAGATCCAAAACCAATTTCTTCATGCCTTTTTTTTCTAACGCGTTCAGCGCATTTTGAAATTGATCTACGGTAACCTCGTCAAACTCCGTAATCTGAATATATCCAATTGCATTTTCTAACATCTCATATTCAACCGTTGGTGTCTCGATTCTTTTTCTTGTGATCGTATACTCTTTCTCCTCTTTATCTCTGAGAAATGTAAGATTTACTTTTGTCCCTTCTTTGCCTTTTACTTTCGATACCACACTACTCAGATCTTCGTCTGATGCAATCTCTTCTCCCTCTATCTTATATAAGACATCATCCGCTTTCACACCTGCTTTCTCTGCAGGACTTCCTTTGATCACACGAACGACATTGATTTTTCCTGTATCCGCATCTTGCTGTAATACAGCACCAATTCCACTAAATACCCCTTCTGTTGATTCTGTTACCTCCTTATACTCTTCTGCAGAATAATACGTGGAGTACGGATCATTCAGACCTGCAACAAGCCCTTTATAAGTATAAGTTTCTAATTGATCCTCATCAACATCATCCAGATAATATTTGTCAATAATTTCCTTAATCTCCTGCAATTTTGCCGAACTGGCAATTCCCTTATTATGATCAAAAACCATTGTCTTTAATACAGCCGCTTCCACTACACAAATTAAAAGCAATACAATAATAGCGGTATTCTTTATAATATTAATCATTGATTTTCTTTTCATGCTGACTTTTACTCCTTTAAACTTAAACAAAGCGGATAAATCCGCTTTGTTTATCTCTTTAAAATTCTATGCTCTCCATATATTTCATATACTTTACAACCATTAACGCAATTTTAAATGTAATCGCATCTTCAAAGACTCTTAAATCAAGGTTCGTCTGCTTTTGAAGTTTATCCAAACGGTATACTAATGTATTCCTATGAATATATAATTGTCTTGATGTCTCTGAAACATTCAGATTATTTTCGAAAAACTTATTGATCGTTGTCAATGTCTCTTCATCGAAATCATCCGGTGATTTGTTCTCAAATATCTCCTTAATAAACATCTTACATAGAGGCAGCGGAAGCTGATAAATTAGTCTTCCAATTCCAAGATTGCTGTATGCAACGACACTTTCCTCTTCATAGAATATCTTTCCAACTGCCAGTGCCATCTTGGCTTCCTTATAAGAACGGGATACTTCTTTAATATCATCCACGACTGTTCCTAAAGCGACATTCACCTTATCATAATCCGCACTTTTGAGCGTATCCAAAACAACATTCGCCGTCTTATAGAAGTCATCGAGTCCTTCGCCCGGTCTGACTTCACGAACTAAGATAATATTCTTCTCATCAACAGCCGTTACGAAATCATGTGACTTCGTTGCAAACAGACTGCGCACGATCTCTAATGAATTATTGTCCTTATCCTTTATTGTTTCGATGATATAGACGATCCGCTTCACTTCTATATCAATATGTAATTTCTTTGATCGATTATAAATATCTACTAATAATAAATTGTCTAAAAGGAGGTTTTTTATAAAATTATCTTTATCAAAACGCTCTTTATACGCAACCAATAAGTTCTGAATCTGAAATGCAGCTAATTTTCCCACCATATAGGCGTCATCCGTCTCTCCTTTTACCAGGATAATATATTCTAACTGATTTTCATCAAAAACTTTAAAAAACTGATGTCCTTGCATCATCTGGCTCTCTGCCAAAGACTGTGCAAAAATCATGACTGATTCTACATATTCACTTACGTCCGAAAGTGTACTTGCCACAGCTTTCCCCTCTGTATCCATTATACATAAATCCGTTCTTGATATTGACTTAATTCCATCTACTGTGTCCTGAAGAACCTGATTTGATATCATCCTCTCACCCATCCTTTCCTGCTCTTAATACTAATATACAGCAAAATTACCAAAAAAAAAAGAGAAGATTTTGTTTTTCCTCTCTTTTTTTCACAAATAAAGCATTTCAATTTTGTATATTATTCCCAAATAAAATGAACTTATTTTTCATTAGTCTTGTGCGTTTTTATTTACTATTCCTATTTTCCTGTTCTTCGTTAAACTTTTGCCAGAATTCATTATCTACCGCTTCTTTTCCGAGATGAAGATGCTTCATGATCCATTTTACGATCTTAGGGGAATCCTTATCATCTCCGATAATCTGTTCAGACAATGTCTCAGAGCCGATAAATAATTTTGTACTGATTGTCTCTTTATGAGCCTGCAACAGTAATTGCTGCTTCTTCAAAGATACTAATGGCAAAACTAAATCCGGAAAATATCCGTTAATTTTATTGACGAGTGCTTCTAACGATTCTTCATCATCCTGTTCATAAATAACGCTGTCCACCTTTAAACCCGGATAGTCCTCTAATATATACTTTTCCATATCCTCTACTACCTGCTCTATATCACAAAGAACACATACATGTCCTTTCTTTTCGGCAAGATCAGTTAATAGTGAATCCAGGTATGCCGACTGAAAGCTTTCTTCTGTTTCCTGTTCTACCGCTTTTTCTATATTATGATCTCCAGGTAATATAAGATCGGCCTCATCGACAAATTTTTTCATATCTTCTGACTTCTGACTTTCCATGGCTAATTGAGCACCGGCTAATAAAACAAAGTTAAAATAATCATTATTAATATAATCCTGAGAAATTTCAACTGCACGAGGAACAGAAACAGAATCGACTACAATTCCCAAAACAAGAACGCGTCTATGATTGTTCTGATTTTCCATGGTGTATTTGATCTCCTTTATTTATTCTGTTTATAATGTATCAGCATCTTTTCCAAGATAAATGCAGATATCTGCTCCATCTTCTACATTACCAACTTGAATTTTTGCATTTTTAAAATACTTTTTCTTTAAATCCTGTCCCATACCCTTTTCGGACACAGTAATAATTGTCTGATCATACGTTTTATCAAAATTGTCAACACTATTGATGATATATCCATCTTCTGTCAATTTTGATTTCCACTTTGTAGCAAGTCCATTAATATATGCAGCGTTACGAATATAGATGGACTTACCTTCAGAAGAAATGGTTTCCTTTTCCTCAGTTGTCTTTTCCGTCGTCGCCTTTTTCTTTTCCGTTGTTGATTTTTTAGAAGTCGTCTTCTCAGTACTTGCTTTGTCCTTTGTGGTATCAGTAATATCAGAAATCAACTCTTTCGCCTTATCGATATCAACCTCAAAGCCGTTGCTCGTTTCTTTTCCTTCAAATTCTGTAATTGTAACGTCCGCTGTTGTTAATTTGGCATATAACGGAATATAATTCTTAATCTTATCCGCCGTTACGTCACTCTTACAATTATCAAAAATGATATCTGCTATGGATGTAATAGATTCTTTTGTCGGATCATCAAAAACCATCGATACGAAGCCTTCAAGAACAGCTTTTGTATTCTCCATGTATTCTTCCTGAGAATCGTATTCTCCTGCGCCGCTGATGATTCCCCATGCCTGTCCGCCATTTAAGATATGCTCACCGGCATCAAGATGTACCGTCATCTTATTCGTATCCTTATAAGATACCGCATGTGGAAGGTCGCATTCAAAGGAATCATTGTGATTGATAAAGTCTGCAAACGCTGTCTGATCAAAATCTTCGTATGAATTTGCTGCAACAGAATATGCATTCTGAATATTATTCACGACTTTTTTGATGTTTTCGCCATTGCCCTCTTCATCATATGTAAATAAATCAGAATCCGGTCTCATTAAAACGAAAGTAAGTTCTGACTTTTCAGTATTAAAGATACGAAGTGCTGTCAATTTGCCTACGCGGACAACCGTAACATAATTCTTCTGAATTGTATTGATTAATTCTTCTTGTTCCTTTCGTTCAGCTTCCTCTTTATCTTTTCTAAATTTATGGGTAAAGATTGCTTTAGATCCATGATATGATGCAACTCCTGCTAATACGATAATAAGAATCGCAGCAATCACACGAGCGATTTGTTTCTTTTTTGATTTCTTTTTCAAGATACTATCTCCCTTCTGTTTTTAATCATCTATCAGTATAGCAAATCTTGTTTTTTATTTCAACACTCCTTATCAATTGAATTTATCTTTGTTATACTGTTTTATATGAAAAATATGCGAAAGGATATGTAAAATGAAAACAGTTATTATAACCGGAAGTTCCAGAGGAATTGGCTATGCAGCAGCAAAATATTTTGGATTGCGCGGATGGCAGATCGTAATCAACAGCTGCCATGACATCAACTCCCTGAAACAGGCTGAAATAAACTTAAAACAGGAAGGAATCTCTGTCCTTGCAGTACCTGGGGATATTGGCAATCCGGATTTCTGGAAAGCTCTCGTCGATAAAACAATACGGCATTTTGGCAGTATCGACTGCATGATCAATAATGCTGCCATTTCTCATATCGGGCTGTTAACAGATATGACAGATTCGGAATGGCTCACTCTGATAAATACGAATCTGAACTCCCTGTTTTATTGCGCAAAGACGGTCCTTCCAGTCATGCTCTCAAAAAAGAGGGGGCGCATCATCAACATAACCTCAGTATGGGGAGAAGCAGGCGCTTCCTGCGAAGTTGCGTATTCCGCTTCAAAAGGAGGGGTCATCGCATTTACAAAGGCACTGGCAAAAGAACTTGCTCCCAGCCACATCTGCGTCAATGCTTTATCATTAGGAATGTTTGATACTGAAATGAATGCCTGCTTTTCCTGCGAAGATAAAGCAATGATCACCGAGGAAATCCCTGCCGACCGCATGGGAGAGCCGGAAGAAGCGGCCAAAATGCTCTTTCTGATCGCCGAAGCTCCAGAGTACCTGACCGGTCAGATCATCCGGTTAGATGGCGGATGGATATAAACCGGATGAAACACGCTCTGCGAGTTTCATCGGTTCGCGTGCGGCGGCAAATGGAAATGCGAGCATTTCCGCTTGCCTTTTGCCTTCGCGTAAATCGAAATGGCTGCCGCAGACATTCTGCAGCAGCCATTTGGAGTTATAACATTTCGAGTTATAGCATCTTTGTAATATCTTCTAAAGAATTTACAATCATATCCGGCTTTATATCGCTGTGTTCTACATCTTCCAGAGTTGCTTCTCCGGTCAGAACCATAATTGATGTAACTTCACTGCCATCTGCCACCGCAATATCCGTATATAGCCGGTCTCCAACGATTGCAATTTCCTTTGGCTGAAATCCGGTTTCTTTTACAATATAATCTAAGGTATGCTTGGATGGTTTTCCGAAGAATTCCGGCCACCTTCCGGTTGATCCTTCGATCATCTTTGCCATCGAACCACAGTCCGGGATAAACTCTCCACCTTCGACCGGGCAGTTCCAGTCAGGATTAATTCCAAAATAAATACATCCATGGCGGATTGCATGGCAGGCTTTCGCCATCTTTTCATAAGTTAAAGTTGTATCAAATCCTAATACGACAATTTCCGGATTTTCTTCCGTCAAATTCATATGAAACGCCTTAAATTCATTGATCAAAGATGGCGTTCCGACTACATAGATGGATTTTCCATCATAATATTCCTTCAAATACTGAATCATCACATGACTGGAAATCATCATCTGTTCCGGCTTTATCTCAATCCCCATATTATTTAGCTTATCAATATATGCCTGTTGACTTTTCGAAGAATTATTTGTAAAAAAGTACATTTCCCTGCCTGTCTCTTTTAACTTATCCAAAAATGCAGGTGTAAATGAAAATAATTCATTACCAAGATAAATCGTTCCATCCATATCTAAAATAAAACATTTTAATTCATCCATTTTCTTCTGATAGTTTGCTACTTCCATTATAAAACCTTGCCTTTCTTCTGGTATCCATGTTTCTATTACAATCAATGATCATGTCTTTACTATATGTATACCACAGGTTCACTATAATGTCAATATTTTATTTACCACTGGTAAACTTTTTTCGATTTAGAAAGATACGAATGACTCAAAAATTTTTTTATGATATAATATTTGAAAGGGAGAATATACACCATTAGAAAGTGAAAAACTATGAATTTTTTTAAAGAAGAAAACCGACTGGCATCCATCTTACATATAATTGAAACAACTTCCGATGCCCAAATCGAAAAACTTGCCGGTCAATTAAATGTATCTACCAAGACAGTCAAAAATGACATCAAAGAACTGAATGCACTGTTCAGCGGATATGCGACGATTTCGAATACAAAGGGAGTTTGTAAGCTAATCGTCTTTGACCAGACCGTCTATGATCAGATCCGCGGCAAGATCTTCGAGCAGAACGATCTGTTTAACTCGGTTCAGACGCGAATGGCATATATCTTCTGGCAGCTGATGCAGGCAAAGAAGCCTTATCTGACTGATGATCTGTCAGAGCAGATGAGAGTTGGCAGAACGACAACGATCAGCGACTTGAATAAACTACGGAAAATTATTGAAAAATACGACTTAAAAATACTCGGAAAAGCGAATACGGGACTGAAGCTCTCCGGAGATGAGATCAAACTCCGTTTTTTTATTTTGGAAAATATTTATGAGCATTTATTTTTAAACTATCCTTTAGGCTCTCGCGTCCGTGAATTATTAGATAATGCCCAGAGTAAACTATCGTTAGACGCATTAAGTTTCGGATTTTTCTACCGGTTCTTTGTGATTATGATCCATCGAATCGAAACCGGACACCGGATCACCTATCTGGAAGACAAGTATCTGGATTTATATGGAAGCGATGCCTATAATATCGTCGATGAATTTTTATGTGAGGTAGAAGAGGTCAAAGACTATCTGATCCCAAGAGAGGAGCGGATTTATCTGTGCATCTCCATCGCAGGTATGAGAACACCGGTCAATACAAAGGAAATCGAACAGCGGATCAATATTTCTGAAGATATTGCGGATATCATTGTCGATATCATCGATAAGATTAAAGCTGAATTATCAGTAACGATCATTGCCAATGAATTATTTGATGATTTTGTATATCATATGTTTTTTATGATCAACCGTTTAAAATACGGATTTCATATTCATAATCCGATGCTCAGTGAAATCAAAGACAATCATACCCTGCCTTATAAAATGGCAGAAATTGCAAAGGACATAATTGAAACACGGGCAGATATCCACATGACCGAAGATGAGATGGGCTTTATGGCCGCTTACTTCAGTGTCTTTCTGATCGAACAAGAACCAAAGCAGGAGTGCTGTAAAATTGCGATCATCTGCGGAAACGGAAAGATTATCGGACGCTTGATACAAAATCAAGTCAAACGATTATTTCCTACAGAACCGGAGTTTACATTTTTTTATAATGGGGAATTTCATGCATATCATGCAAAAGAATTTAACTACATTATCACAACAACGGACCTGAATATCAATACGGACGTTCCGATTATCTACATGGAAGAAGTGTTTGACCGGGAATATATTCGAAAAAAATTCGAAAATATCAAATATCTGACCGATGCTGGCAGAAATATGCGAAAGGGAATTGATTCCCTGTTTTTAAATCTGCTTGATGAAAGTCGTTTTTTTGTGCTGGACGCTTCGCTTTCGTATAAGGATAACATTGATTTCATGATCAAACTACTGCACAGCCAGGGCGATCTTGATGACCATTTTGCTGAACGTTTGCATCAGAGGGAACAAACTTGTTCGATGGTTCTTCAACGACATGTAGCTTTTCCGCATACGTATAATAAGATTCCAAAGTTGACGCTTGCTTTAGGCGTCTATCCGGAAGTTATGACGGAAGCAAAATATAAAGATATTCAGCTGGTCATCCTGCTCGGTATTCCAGAACATATGGAAAATGATTCCGTTATCATTCACCTATACGATGAGATCCTTGCAGTCCTTCAGGACGATAAGGTCATCAAAAAAATCCAACATATGAACAGTTATCAGGAACTTCTGATGTACCTGACCGAAGAAAACAGAATATTCAAATAAAAAAACCGAAAGATTATGGTTTAAGATCATGCAGAGGGGAATACATGATCGTCGCCGAATCTTTCGGTTTTCATTTTATAAATTGAACGACCCAAATATAAAATCTTTTTTGCTTAGATACTTTTATGAAGGATATTGGATAGTAGCTTCTTCGAAAATGGCTTCTAAGCAAACGCCATTTTCGAAGATATGTTTTTAGTTTTTATGTAATGTTTTTTATTTCTAATTGTTCTCTCTAAATCTTAGTGTCCAGCGTAAAGTCCGATACTTCCGATGTATCCAAGGATAACACGAGGAACACCTGTAATGAATCGAGAGTATAATACAGATGGAACACCAACTTCTACTGTTTCAGGATCAGCTTCAGCAAGACCTAAACCAACTGGTACGAAGTCACATGCACACTGTGTATTGATTGCGAACAAAGCAGGTAAGGAAAGGCTAGGATCAATGTTTCCTTTACCGATCTCAACACCGATCAATGTACCGATAATCTGAGCAATTACAGCACCAGGTCCTAATAAACAGCTCAGGAATGGAATGGAACAGATGAAGCCTAAGATTACCAAGCCGATCATATTACCACATAATGGCTGTAATAATTTAGCAAACCAGTTACCAAATCCGGAACCGTTGATGATACCGATTAACATGGATACGAAAGCCATGAATGGGATGATCGTATTAATACATGTCTGAACTGCTTCTTTTGCTGCGGTATTGAATGTAGCGATAACTTTACCAGCTCCCATACCGATTTTCTGAATAAAGCTGCTGTTGCTGCTTTCTCCCATTGTTTCAGATACTTTCTTGTCTGCGCTGTATTTGTATTCTTTTTCTTCTGCTTTTGGAGCTTCTGACTGAATTGGAGCTACGCTTCCATCAGCAGGAGCGATCTGCGCATTTGTTACACCTGATACATAAATATCTTCTGTGATGTATTTTGCCAAAGGACCAGACTGTCCTACAGGGTTAATGTTGATCGTAGGGATTCTCTTCTGTGGGTAAATACCACATCTTAATGTTCCGCCGCAGTCGATGATGCATAAGAATACTTCTTCATCAGGAACTGCTGTTTTGAATCCGTTCACTGCTGTACATCCTGTTAATTCAATAATTTTTCTAGCAATATCAGGTTCTGCTCCACCTGCTGTAATGTAAATTAATTTATCTTTTCCTTCTTCCGGTTTTACAGTTAAAGGACCACCAAAACCGCCGTTTCCTTTTGTAATCGTAATAGCTCTATAATCTGCCATAAGTTTTTCCTCCTATTTTCAAATCCGCTCAATTACTGAGGCATTTCGTTGCTTAATTCGATTCCCTGCTGTTTCATAACTAATTTTGTAGTAAAATCTGTTGCCCATCCTGACATAAAGTTTGCAATGAAACCAACTAACATATAACGTAAACCTAATTCGTACATATTTAATCCTAATGTTTCGATACCGGATGCGATACCTAAGTAGATGAAGATTTCACCCGGGTTAATGTGGTTGAAGATACCACTATTTGTATGGCAGTGGTAAGCTGCTGATGCATAGTAAGATGGTTTCATTCTTTCAGGTAAGAATTTACCCATTGATAATGCCATCGGATTACCTAACATAAATGCAGATAAGAAAGGTAAAACACCATAAGCTAAGATTACGTTACCTGCACAGAGCTTTGCAAATTTGTTGATTCTTTCCTGTCCGATCAAAGCAATGATAGAGTTCATCAGGATCAACAGCATTAAAACTTTTGGTACGATTCCTGTTACCCAGCTAACGAACTGCTGTCCGCCAAGATCAAATAATCCCATAAAATTGGATGCTAAATTAATAAAAGTATTCATAAATATCTCCTTTCAATCAGGCTTTTTTCTTACGTGAAGTACCGTAGATGACTCCACCGACTTTCTGGATAGCACCGGTGATCAATCCCGGCTTTTCCTTCACTTCGCCTCCACTCATAATAATATTGTAGCTCTTCGAAGCGTCTAAAGATGCCCTTCTTAACGGAACCGGAAGCTGCTTGCAGTCTTCTTCTGTCAGTTCTCCGACATCGTATCCATTGAAATGATCCCAATATTTAAATTTTGCCAGCATGGTAAAGCCCTTCATGTAAGCTCCGTCAAGAATGATCCCATCCTGATCGATCGCAAACATCACGATCGCTCCCGCATAGAAAAATCCTCTCGATTTGCCAATCGCCACTCTGCCCATTCTGCGAAGTTTTCCATAACATACATTGAAACTTTTCATTTGATACATCTGAAATAAAAACTGCAGACATGTTGCAAACAAAAATCCCACCGCAACAATCATAAAATAAGTCATCTTTATCCTCCTTCTCACTGCTACGTCAAACAACAACTTTCTTTGTTCGTATTATATACGCATTACAATCTGCTGTATATTGGAAAAATTAACCTCTTGTTTTTCCACCTGCAACGTTGATTGTAACACCGTGTACATAGGAAGAACGATCACTTGCAAGATATACACACATATCTGCAACTTCTGATAATTTTCCGGAACGTCCTAAAGGTGTTGTTGATGTCTTTGCATATCCTGCTCTTAAATCATCAACCGTAATACCTCTTGTATAAGCAAGTGCTGATTCATAAGCAATTGTACGAAGTCCTGTAGCTTCCATGATACCAGGAGCAACACCGACTACGCGGACACCATTTTTTCCAAGTTCTTTTGCCCATGATCTTGTTAAAGATACAACTGCTGCTTTTGTAGCTGCATATACGCTCTGTCCTTCGGAACCTTCTAATCCGCTTTCAGATGACATATTGATGATAACGCCGGAACCTTTTTCTACCAATACACGGCCAACTGCCTGTGCACAGAAAAATACGCCTTTTAAGTTTACGTTACATACCTTATCCCATACAGCTTCGTCTAATTCATACTGACCTTTTGGATCTTTTGGATCTACTAAAAGGCGAGGGATGTTGATACCTGCATTGTTTACTAAAGCGTCGATCGTTCCAAATGTTTCTACCGCTTTTGCAACCATTGCTTCTACATTTTCTGCATTTGTTACATCTGTCTTTACATAAAGCAACTTTCCTGCTGCTTCTTCCATTTCCGGTGCTTCCGGTGCCATATCAGAAATGACTACGTTTGCACCAACGTTTAAGAATTCCTGAGCTACCGCTTTACCAATTCCGGAAGCTCCTCCGGTAACAACTACAGTCTTGCCTTCAAGATTTAACCAAGATTGACTCATTATTATCCTCCTTTTAATAACTTGTTTTTTGTTTCTTTGTTTCTTGTTGAGTTTATTATATGTAAAATCAAGTCATAATTTAATGTTGACAATTTCTCGAAAAAAGAAATTCCACAAATCGATTCACCTTTTTTCCATACAAAAGAAATTTACTGAATGAATTCTCTTTTTTGTATTCCCTTCTTATATATATATGTCAATTTCAGTCTTTTGTTTGATTTATTTTGATTGTTTTTATTTATTTTTTGACTGTTTTTGCTTGACTTTGACTGTATTTTGAAGTATAATAAACTCAACAAAGGTTAATAAATATATAAAAACAATTTAAGGAGGTCGCTTATGCGTATTACAGACTTACTCAAAGGCAGCGGATTAGCTCTTCATGCAAATGCTTCCACAAAAGCAGAAGTATTTGATTTACTGATTGATCTGCATGACAAGAACGGAAATATCTCGAGCAAAGAAGACTACAAAGCAGGAATCATGGCACGTGAAGAACAGGGTCCAACTGCCATCGCAGACGGTATCTGCATCCCTCATACAAAATGTGATGCAGTAAAAAAACCGGGACTCGTAGCAGCTACGATCCCTTCTGGCGTCGATTGTGAAGCCTTAGATGGAAATCCATCCACTCTCTTCTTTATGATTGCCGCACCTGCTTCCGGCAGCGATGTACATCTGGAAGTTTTATCAAGACTTTCTACTATGTTAATGGATGAAGCATTCCGCAAATCATTATTGGCTGCAACAGATGCGGATACATTTTTAAGCATTATCGATCAGAAAGAAGCAGAGAAATTCGGGGAAGAAGCAAAAGAGGCTCCAGCTGCTCCTGCAAAAGATGGTTACCGTGTTCTTGCAGTTACTGCCTGCCCAACAGGAATCGCACATACCTATATGGCTGCTGAAGCATTGGAGAATGCAGGAAAGGCACTCGGTTATCCGCTAAAAGCTGAAACAAACGGTTCCGGTGGTGCAAAGAATATCTTAACAAAAGAAGAAATCGCAAACTGCGATGGTATTATCATTGCAGCAGATAAAAATGTCGAAATGGCGCGTTTCGAAGGCAAACCGTTAATTAAAGTTGCTGTTTCCGACGGTATTCATAAATCAGAAGAATTGGTAAAAAAAGTAGTAAACGGCGAAGCACCAATTTATCACCATGCAGGCGGTGCTGAAACAACAGATGACAGTTCCGACGGCGAAGGATTAGGACGTCAGGTTTACAAGCACCTGATGAATGGTGTATCCCACATGTTACCATTCGTTATTGGCGGCGGTATTCTGATCGCAATTGCATTCTTATTAGATGATTACAGCATTAACCCAAGCAACTTCGGCATGAACACACCGCTTGCAGCATTCTTTAAGTCCTGCGGAGGCGTGGCATTCGGATTTATGCTTCCAATTTTAGCCGGTTACATTGCAATGAGTATTGCTGACCGACCAGGTCTGATGGTTGGATTTGTCGGCGGATCTCTTGCAAGTGCAGGAACGACATTCGCATCCGCATTTGATCCAAGCATCGGTGTAATCTCCGGTGGTTTTATCGGAGCATTGTTTGCAGGTTTCGTTGCAGGTTACCTGGTATTGGCATTGGAAAAAGTAACAGAAAAGATTCCTTCCTCTATGGATGGTTTAAGACCGATGTTAATCTACCCTGTAATCGGTTTGTTTGGCATCAGCGTCATTATGTTAGCTGTTAACCCATTTTTCGGATGGTTAAACGCATTACTTGCAAATGCACTGAATTCCTTAAGCGGATCAAATGCAATTATCCTGGGTGCAATCTTAGGTGGTATGATGTCAATTGATATGGGCGGTCCGTTCAACAAAGCAGCTTACGTATTCGGAACCGGAGCATTGGCTTATGAAACAGCAGCTGGATTCCAGATCATGGCAGCCGTTATGGTAGGTGGTATGGTACCTCCGATCGCAATTGCCATTGCATCATTGTTATTCAAGAATAAATTCACAGATAATGACCGTAAATCTGCACCTGTCAATGCGATCATGGGACTTTGCTTCATCTCCGAAGCAGCCATTCCATATGCAGCAGGTGATCCGATCCACGTCATTCCATCTTGTGTAGTCGGTTCAGCAGTTGCAGGTGCATTCTCAATGTTATTCGGATGTACATTACGTGCACCTCACGGTGGAATCTTCGTATTCCCAACCGTTGGAAATCCGGTTATGTATATTGTCGCATTACTGATCGGCTCTATCGTCGGTGCTGCACTGTTAGGCATACTGAGAAGACCAGTAGCGAAATAAATCAAACCGAATAACGTTCCGACCCCTTGCGGAGCAATATTTCATACCATTTTTATTCTCATAAAGACGTGCAAACGCGTCGAACAATAAAGCTCCTTTTATAATATGACATTCAAAAAACCCGGACACTTTGTATTTCTTTACAAAATGTCCGGGTTTTTATTTTACGCAAAGGCACAAGGCAAACCGATGAAACTCGCAGAGCGTGTTTCATCCGGTTCAATCATCCACAATTCCTACTGAAATTTTATTTATGATCCACATCATCTACTGCAACTTCGGTTAAAGATTTTACCATTCCGGCAAGTCCCTGAATCTCGGATGGAATAATAATCTTCGTTGCTTTTCCGTCGGCTGCTCTTCCGAATGCTTCCAGGCTCTTTAACTTGATAACACTGTCATCAGCTGCAACTTCTTTGATAAAACGCAGACCGTCTGCATTTGCCTGCTGAATATTTAAGATTGCCTGAGCTTCACCTTCTGCTTCGCGGATCTTCGCCTCTTTGGCCGCTTCTGCTTTTAAGATTGCTGCCTGCTTATCAGCTTCTGCCTCTAAGATGACGGATTCTTTATGACCTTCTGCACGAAGGATCGCGGATTTCTTCTCACCTTCCGCAATCAGAATCTGTTCACGACGTTCACGCTCTGCTTTCATCTGCTTTTCCATTGCATCCTGAATTGCAGATGGCGGAATAATGTTCTTAAGCTCTACACGATTTACTTTAATACCCCAAGGATCCGTAGCTTCATCAAGCGTAGCACGCATCTTTGTATTGATCGTCTCACGTGAAGTTAATGTCTCATCCAGTTCCAGATCACCGATAATATTACGAAGTGTTGTTGCTGTCAAATTCTCAATTGCCATGATCGGATTCTCAACACCATATACGAATAACTTTGGATCCGTAATCTGGAAAAATACAACCGTATCGATCCGCATCGTTACATTATCCTTTGTAATAACCGGCTGAGGTGCAAAATCTACAACCTGTTCCTTTAAAGTAACTTTTCTTGCTACACGGTCGATAAACGGAACTTTTATATGGAGTCCTGCACTCCATGTTGCCTGATATGTTCCCAAACGCTCTACTACATATGTGTGAGCCTGTGGAACAATTTTAATACACGATGTAATAATCGCCACAATAAAAATAATAAAAATTAAAAATAAAATTGCACTTGTTATTGCCATCTTCTATCTCCTTTTCTGTCTCTTAAATTTCTTTCCGCCGCTTTAACCTTCTGTACTGCTGTCCTTTACTTCATGAATTCCTTCCTCCTCCAGAGGTAGAAGCGGTTCTACGATGAGTTTCACTCCAGAAATTTCTTTGATAACGACTTCTGTTCCCGCCGGTATCACGCTGATACCATCCTTTGGTCTCGCCGTCCACTCTACGCTGTTAATCACGATCATACCGGAAGAACTATCCGGATCAATCGTCTTTGCCACTTTACATCGCTTGCCAACGAGTGCATCAGCATTTGTTTTTTCCACCTTTGCATTCACATACTTTACCGCGATCGGCCTTGTTAATATTAACAATATGATCGATACGATAATAAATACTACGATCTGGATGATTAGATTTTCAAAAAACAAAGATAAAATAGCTGCTGCTATTGCTCCGCCGGCAAACCAGATGCTGGTCAGGCTCACTGTAATCATCTCAATAATCAAAAGAACTGCGGCACCTACCAGCCAATATACAGTTATCATAGAAATCCTCCTTTCATCATTATAATCTTTGTCGCCTTGTTTCATACATTAAAACTGACGCGGCAACTGCCGCATTCAGGGATTCTAACTGTCCACACATTGGAATCTTTATGTATTGTTCAGCCATGGAACTGATCTCATCGGTTAATCCATTGCCTTCATTCCCGATTAAAAAAGCACAGGATTTTCGAAAATCACTTTCATATACATTCTCACCTTTCAGATGAGCTGCATAGGAAGTAATCTGATGCTCTCTTAATTTAAACATCACATCCTTCAAATCTTCCACATACACGAACGGAACCCGATAGATTGATCCCATAGTCGAACGAATCACTTTCGGATTATAGATATCGACCGTATCCCTGCTCATAATTATCCCAGTGATTCCTGCTCCTTCTCCGGTGCGAAGAATCGTCCCAAGATTACCAGGATCCTGTAAATTCTCCAAAATAAGTAGAAACGGATCTTGATCTCGCTGTAACAGCTTCTCAAGTTCCCATTCCTTTTGACGGATAACTGCCAGAACCCCCTGCGGTGTCACGGTATCCGAAATATCTTTAAAAACTTTATCGCTTACAAGTTCATATTCTATGCCCTGAAAAAGATTCCTATTCTTATCATAAAAGTCCTGCGTTGCATAAACTTTTACAATCTGATCCTTTGGAGCTTCCCGGAACATACGGATTCCTTCTACAAGAAAAACTTTCTGCTTTCTTCGCTCCTTTGCCTGTCTGCTTAATTTTATGATATTCCGAATCTGTTGATTTTGTTTGCTTTCAATCATGCCATTCTCCCCGTTAGATTTATATGAAGATTATATCATATCCAGATTAAATATAATATTAAAAAGAAATTAAGATTTTGTAGAATTATTAACAAATCAATTGTGCCTTCGCGTAAAAAAAGTTCTTCCCAAATACATGAGAAGAACTTTTGATATCTGATATTCAGTAAAACAAATGAAATATCTTAGTGATAGTCACCAACTGTCTTTCCAAGAATCTTAGCAATTTCAAGCTGATATTCATCAATATCTTTGGTCATTGATAATGCTTCCTGGATGTCTAAATCATAATATTCGCCATGTTTATAACCAACAACTCGCTTGTTACCGCCACGAATCAATAAATCCACTGCATAAGCGCCCATCATAGATGCATGGAAACGGTCAATTGCTGTAGGATTACCGCCACGCTGCATATGACCTAAAATCGTTGCTCTTGTTTCGATGCCTGTAGCAGCTTCAATTCTCTTAGCCATACCATAAGAATGTCCGATACCTTCAGCATTAACGATCAGGTGATGTCTCTTACCTTTTGCACGGGATCTTAAAATATTCTCGATAACTTCCATTTCAGTCATAGGAAGATTGCCGTCAAACTTTTCAGGAATCAAAATGTTCTCAGCACCTGTTGCCATACCACACCATAATGCGATATATCCGGCATCACGACCCATTACTTCGATGATACTGCATCGTTCATGTGAAATCGATGTATCCTTGATCTTATCGATTGCTTCCATAGCTGTATTAACCGCTGTATCAAATCCGATCGTATATTCTGTACATGCAATATCCAGGTCGATCGTTCCCGGTAAAGCTACTGTATTAATACCTAATCTTGCAAGGCAGCCGGCACCTCTGAAAGATCCGTCACCACCAATAACAACTAAGCCGTCAATTCCGTGTTTTTTACAAATCTCAGCACCCTTCTTCTGTACTTCAGGGTTCTTAAATTCTTCACAACGTGCTGTATAAAGGATCGTACCACCACGAGAAATAATATTCGATACGCTCTTTGGCGTCATATCAATGATCTCTTCATTCAAAAGTCCGCTGTATCCACGTAAAATTCCCTTTACTTTCAGACCGCGGGCAGTTGCAGTACGTACTACGGCACGAACAGCTGCATTCATAGCCGGTGCATCCCCACCACTTGTTAACACACCAATTGTCTTAATTTCCTTATTCTCCATAACTCAGTTCCTCCATAATAAACTCATACGTAATAGATTCCATACCATAAAAACCTAGAATTGCTTATATTTTAATACATTTTCCTAAATTTATCAATAGTCTTATCGATTACCTTTATATTTTCGTCCCCGTATTTTTTGCCCAATGCATTCATGAGCAGCGCATCTTTCTTTACAGAATAAGCCGAAGATAGCCGTTTTACAGCTCTTTCCTTTTTACAAAAGATAACGACCGGATCTGTTCCCTTATGATCCTGCAGCATACGCATCAAAGAATCACTCTCAGCAAAAAAAGTCTCCTTGTCCATAAATTGAATCCAGATCTCCTTTGGCACCTGGTCAAAAGGTATCACCTGGCTGCAGATCAGTTTTGCTTCTTCTTCCGACACCTGTGCTCTGCCTTGAATGAACACTTTGGCATCTTCCCGAAGGTCATTTTGATAGATAGAATAATCCCTTGGAAAGACTACAACCTCGACTGTTCCACGCAGATCCTCCAGCGTCACAAATGCCATGTTCTGATTATTCCTTGTCAGCTTCACTGTCTTATCAGAAATGATTCCTCCAAGTACATACGGAACCTGATCACGTGCTTTCGCCTTACCAGTCTCATCGTCGATCATAAAGTCCGCTGTTGTCGCCGTAATATTTTTTTCCAGAACATTTTCATATTCCTTCAATGGATGTCCGCTTGCATAGATGCCGAGCACCTCTTTTTCCATCGCGAGCTTCTCCTCGTTACTAAAGTCCTCCACATCCGGATAGCTGATCTCAAACCGCTTCTTCTCATCCTCATTCAGAAAATCAAGCAGTGACATCTGCCCTGTCATTTCATTCTTTCGCTCCTTCTGGACATTTTCAATCACCCGCAGATAGATCATCATCTTCTGTCTCCTGCTGCCTTTCAGACTGTCTAAAGCTCCTGATTTGATAAAGCTTTCTACGGTACGCTTATTGATCTCCTTGCTGGAAAGGCGTTCAACCAGGTCCTGCAGATCTTTAAACTTTCCATGCTTATTTCGTTCTTCCAAAATCGATGAAATAACCGGTTTTCCAAGACTCTTGATCGCAGAAAGTCCATATCGAATAGAATTATCAGAGGCAGAAAAATTACCCTCTCCCTCATTGATATCAGGTGGCAGAATTTCAATCCCCATATTCCGGCAATTATAGATATATTCGGAGACTTTGGATGAATTGCCAAGAACAGAGGTTAGCAAGGCCGCCATAAATTCAACCGGATAGTAGTATTTTAAATATGCCGTCTGATAGGCTACAACCGCATAGGCTGCTGCATGAGATTTATTAAACGCATACTTTGCAAAATCGATCATCTCATCAAAAATATGATTTGCTGTTGCTTCCGAAATACCATTTGCAATGCATCCCGCCACCCCTTCTGCTTTATTCCCGTATACGAAATTCTGACGCTCTTTTGCCATAACATCGCCTTTTTTCTTCGACATCGCTCTACGTACTAAATCACTTCGACCAAGCGTATATCCGGCTAATTTCATAACAATCTGCATAACCTGTTCCTGATACACGATACATCCATATGTTGGGGCAAGAATCTCCTCTAATTCCGGACAGTCATACGTAATAGATTCCGGATGATCCTTTCCCTGAATATACTTTGGAATGAAATCCATCGGTCCCGGCCGGTAAAGAGAGATACCCGCGATAATATCTTCCAGGTTATGCGGTCTCAGCTCTTTCATAAAACTCTTCATGCCTGAACTTTCCAACTGGAATACGCCTTCCGTTTTTCCCTGGCCGATCATATCAAATACCCTGGAATCGTTCATTTCAAGGTGATCAATATCGATCTCCTTTCCGGTATTCTTCTTGATCAGCTGAACTGCATCCTGAATCACGGTTAATGTGCGGAGCCCTAAAAAGTCCATCTTCAGCAGCCCCAGCTCTTCAATCGTCGTCATCGTAAATTGCGTCGTAATCGCATCATCCGATGCACGGGATAACGGCACATATTCATCCAGCGCTTTCTGTCCGATCACGACTCCTGCCGCGTGCATGGAAGAGTGTCTCGGAAGCCCTTCAAGACGAAGCGACATGTCGATCAGATATTTGACTTCCTCGTCAGTATCATAGGCCATCCGCAGATCCTGCGATGTCTTTAACGCCTTATCGATTGTAATATTTAATTCATTCGGTACCATTTTAGCAATGGAGTCAACTTTCGCATAAGGAATATCGAGTACTCTTCCCACGTCCCGAATGACCATACGGGCAGCCATCGTTCCAAATGTTACAATCTGAACGACCTGATCTTTGCCGTATTTCTCTACGACATAATCGATGACTTCCTGCCGCCGTTCATAGCAGAAATCCACGTCAATATCTGGCATAGATACCCGTTCAGGATTTAAAAAGCGCTCAAACAGAAGCTGGTAGCGGATCGGATCGATATTCGTAATCTCCAGACAATACGATACAATGCTTCCGGCAGCTGATCCACGTCCGGGACCGACTGCAATTCCATGATCCTTCGCATATCGAATAAAATCCCATACGATCAGAAAATAGTCAACATATCCCATATTCTGAATCGTATTTAATTCAAATTCCAGACGGGTAACCAGTTCCTGATCCGGCTTTTCCCCATAGCGTTTGATCAGACCCTTTCGGCAGAGCATCGCCAGATAGGAAAATGCATCATATCCTTCCGGTACGTCAAATTTCGGGACCTTCTGTACACCGAACTCAATTTCTACATTGCACCGTTCAGCAATCTTATGCGTATTGTCAATTGCTTCAGACGCATACGGAAATAATCTACGCATCTCTTCTTCTGATTTTACATAGTATTGTCCGCCTTCATATCGCATGCGGTCTTCATCGGCAAGTTTCTTTCCCGTCTGAATGCAGAGAAGAATGTCATGTGCCTCCGCATCATCTTCGAAAATATAGTGACAGTCATTCGTCGCTACCATCGGAATATGAAGTTCCTTTGACAGCTTCATAATACCGGTATTGACGATCGTCTGCTCTCGCAGTCCGTGATCCTGAAGTTCAAGAAAGAAATTCCCTTTTCCAAATACATCTTGCAGATGCAAAGCGGCCTCCTTCGCTCCCTCATAATTATCTTTGCGCAGATTCGTCGCAACTTCTCCTGCCAGACATGCACTCAATGCGATAATTCCTTCACTATAAGTTTCCAACACCTCATAATCGACTCTCGGCTTATAATAAAATCCCTCCGTAAATCCACGGGTCACGATCTTCATCAGATTATGATACCCGATATCATTCTCCGCCAATAAAACTAAGTGATAATACCCTGTCTCTTTTACATGGCGCGAACCACCTGTAACATAGACTTCACATCCGATGATCGGCTTAATGCCTTCTGCTTTGCATGCTTTATAAAAATCGATCACACCGTACATAACACCGTGATCCGTAATTGCTACGCTGTCCATGCCGAGTTCTTTTACTCGTTTGGCTAATTCTTTAATTTTACTTGAACCATCCAACAGACTATATTCTGTATGAAGGTGCAAATGTGTAAAACTCATGTTTTGTTCTCCATCTTTTATTAATCATATAAATTCATATCCTCTAATTTAAGATTTATAATCCGCTCATAGCCATCATCGATCACAAGCCCGATCCATAAATCGCCTTTCGAATCTGCAATTGTACAATATTTTCCGGCTTTTAACATGGCCGAAAAATCACTTGGAGTAAACTCATTTGTATCAATCTGATTCGTGATAGTATCATACAGATCAGGGGCCAGCTCTTCTCCTTCCAACGGATCATAAATCAACATATTCTCAAGATCGATGATAAAACTGTATAATAACGCTTCATCCTCTTTGTCATCATCATAATATTTAGAGCCCTCTAAGACAATACATGCCATACTGTCATCCAGATATGTAGTAAACGCCACTAAGTACCCGTTCACCGGCAGATGATTCCTTTTCGCTTCCAGGCCTTCCTGATACCATTGCTGGCAAACTTTATCAATCTCGTCCTGTACATCGCCGCCAACCTCATTCTCATCCCAGTCATAAATCACCGGTCTGGAAATACTGTAAGAATATTCTGTATCCCCAATCGTATAACAAATCTCCCCTCCATCCTCTTCCGGTAATTGCTCCATCCGGATCGCATATTCAAAATCTTCCATTGAATCATCATCGCTCAAATTTTCATATCCGTCTTCCATTACACTTGTTGACTCAAAAGAAGAAATAACACTCTTAATTGGGGACGGAAGCGGAATATAACCCAATATATGAAATGGATTTATGTCTAAAAAGTCGATCATGATCGGAACAATAACCACCACGACAGCAAGTACTTTTGACCAGGAAAATTTCGTCTGCTCCTTCTTGACTTCTTTCTTGCTTTCATAAACCTGCGCTGATGTTGTCTCCTTTCCGGGGAATTTGACCTTCTTTGGCTTCCCGGAAAACAGATGTGTGGCCGGAGCATCCTTACTGTAATTTTCAAACATATCCCGATCCAGCTTCAGCTGGTCCTTTCGAAACTTTTTTTCCTTTTCAGGCTCACAGTGCGGACACCAATCACGGTCTAAGACACGACCGCATTTTGGACAAAATTTAAAATAATCTGACATAAAACACTCCCCCTTTCCAGTCGGATAAAATACGCTCTGCAACTTTTAATGCAGAATTACGGTTAACTTAAAGCCACATCTTTACGGAACGTTCCTGATTGTTAATATTTGATCGCTCTTGCAACTTCTCTCTTCATACCGGGCATAAGGTTCTCTTTCTGTAATGATCGAAGATTCTCTCTGCCTTCTTTGCCGTTTCCTTCTGCAATTAATAATTTTCCTTCCAGCAGACGGTAGTGGTAAGCTTTCGGATACGCTTTCTCAGCGATCCTGATCGAATCAAATTCCTCTCTGATTTTCTTAATCGCATCCTGATCGTTTGCAGCCACAGCCAGTTCATAAGACAACCTGGACACTAAATAGTGATTTCTATATTCTTTATTCTTTTCATATTTTTCAAATAAATCCTTATGCGCTTCATATATAGCTGCTGCCTGATCCGTCTGTCTCATATTCACATAATTTAAAAACTGCTGATTGAAAATCGTCGCCTTTTGATTCTCCGACAAGCTGTCCAGATTGATCTTCGTAATCACGTTGTTTGACTTGTCATATTTACCATCATGATGGTATGCCGTTGCAATATTCGTCATAATGATCGCGCGGTATTTTGGATCTTTTGTTTCTTTATAAAGATTCTTATTTTGAATGATATAATAATCGATGCGATGGTTTTGAATCAGTTCCCGATCCAGTTCCCTGAGCCTGCGGTTCAACTTGCTGTATTCTCCGCCTCCCTGAACACGTCCGGTCACGAATAACAATAATATGCACAGCAAATACATAACAAATCTCGGATCAAAGCCAAGTACCGGCTCCAGCATATCGGAAAGCACCGGAATACCATATAAAATAAAAAGTATGGCTAAAACTGTCCCTATAATTAATAGTATCTTCTGATATAATTTCATAATACAACGTTCCTTCCCATCTCATCATTCTTCTTATTTATTTTAACATAAATGAAATGCAATTACATTATATTGTTTGTATTCGAATTCAAAATTGACTTTCCATTCTCGCTAGAGTATCATGAAAATAGATAACTTTTAGATAGTCAGCGAGGTGTATGATCATGAAAAAATTAAACGATTTATTACAGGAATTTCCTTATACCCTTGTAAAAGGGAGCTTAGATACAGATGTTTCTGACATCATTTATGATTCCAGAAAAGTAAAAGAAAACTCAGCCTTTTTATGCATCAGCGGAACGACCGTAGATGCCCATAAATTCATCCCGGATGCAGTAGCAAAAGGTGCCTCCGTTATCATCATTGAAAAGGATGTAGAAGTAGAAGGCGATGTTACCGTCATCAGGGTAGATTCCGCAAGAAAGGCTCTTGCATTTTTAGCAGCTGCCTACTTTGATTATCCTGCGAAGAAATTAACAACGATCGGCCTTACCGGTACAAAAGGAAAGACCACGACAACTTATATGGTAGAGGCGATTCTAAAACATGCGGGCAAAAAAGTCGGCGTGATTGGAACGATCGGGGCAGTTGTCGACGGTAAGCAGTACCACACGGATAACACAACGCCCGAATCCTATGAGGTTCAGTATCTGATGAGCGAGATGGTAAAAGCGGGCTGTGAATATATGGTTATGGAAGTCTCCTCTCAGGGACTGATGATGAACCGTGTTGACGGATTCACGTTTGATTACGGCGTATTTACAAACTTATCCCCTGACCATATCGGTCCAAACGAACACAAAGATCTTGATGAATATATTTATTATAAGAGTCTGTTATTCCAGAGATGTAAAGTCGGATTTTTCAATGCGGATGATGAGCATTTGAATGACATTTTAAAAGGTCATACGTGTAAAGTAAAGACATTTGGATTTTCGGAAAATGCCGATCTGCGCGCATCCGATGATCATCTGTTAAATGAAAACGGACATCTCGGCATCAAATTTAACTTAAGCGGCGATATCAATGCTCCAATGATTGTAAATATTCCTGGAAAATTCAGCGTCTATAACGCTTTAGTCGCTCTGTCCATCAGCAATGCGCTCGGCATTCCTGTGGAAGACATGCAGGCTGCATTAAAAGTAATCAAAGTAAAAGGCCGCGTGGAGATCGTTCCGATTTCAAAGGATTATACGATTCTGATCGACTACGCCCATAATGCAATGAGTATGGAAAGTATTTTGGAAACATTAAGAGAATACAATCCGGGACGCCTCGTATCCTTATTCGGATGCGGCGGAAACCGTTCGAAACTCCGCCGTTATGAGATGGGTGAAACTTCCGGCAAAATGGCCGATCTTTCGATTATTACGGCAGATAATAACCGATTTGAAGATATTAAAGATATCTTAGCC
Source organism: Lachnospiraceae bacterium (assembly GCA_030531165.1). GTDB lineage: Bacteria > Bacillota > Clostridia > Lachnospirales > Lachnospiraceae > Fimousia. Next base: position 83,694 of record JAUNOI010000001.1, on the reverse strand, counting down.
GATATTAAGATCGGACTCGCTAAGACAGACGGCAAATTCGTCGAGATCGAAGACAGAACCGATGCGATCCATTATGCGATCGATCATGCACAGCCAGGAGATATCATCGCACTTCTTGGAAAAGGACATGAAGAATATATCGACGTGAAAGGCGTTAAGTCACATTACAGCGAACGCGAAATTATAGAAGCATATGCCAAAAGCAAAGGTATGATTTAAGATAATAAAGGAATTTACTCATGGAAAATATAACAATTAAAGATATTCTGACCGCAACAGGAGGCACCCTCCTTTGCGGCGATGAAAATAAAATCATCACTCATTTTTGTATCGACTCCCGCCAGGCAGATGCCACCTCCCTCTTCGTACCTATTATCGGAGAAAACGTCGACGCACATAAGTTTATCGCAGGTACGCTCGACGCAGGTGCAGCAAGCTTCACGCAGGAACACGATACTTATGAACACGAACAGCCTGTCATCGCTGTCAAAGATACCGTCAAAGCGATGCAGGATCTTGCTGTCAGCTACCGCAACCGCATGGATCTCCCAATCGTTGCGGTAACCGGAAGTGTTGGAAAGACAACGACGCGAGAGATGATTACCTGCGTATTAAAAGGCGGATTTCACGCATTTGAAACTTCCGGCAATCAAAACAGCCAGATCGGCGTTCCACTTACCATTGACAAGATGAGCTATTCTGATGAGATTGCCGTTCTCGAGCTCGGTATGAGCGAGAGAGGGCAGATCAATATTTTGACGAACATCGCACAGCCGAATGTTGCAGTTGTCACCAATGTTGGTGTTGCCCATATCGAGCAGTTAAAAACCCGTGAAAATATCTGTGCAGAAAAATTAGATATTCAAAATGGGTTAAAAGAAGACGGCATATTATTTATTAACGGTGACAACGATATGCTGGCAAAATATACACCGGAACTCGTAAGATTTCCATACCGTTTTTACGGATTTGGCAAAAACTGCGATATCCGTGCGACAGATGTGACAGAGGAAAATGGCTGTACAAGTTTTCTCTGCCATATAGACGGCAAATACTACCCTGTTACAATCAATACGCTCGGCAGACACAACGTTTTAAATGCACTTGCCGCGATTGGTGTTGGCTGCCGCTATGGAATTTCCGTTGAAACAGCATGCAGACAGCTAATGAAGTTTAAGGGACAGCGCCAGGACATCCGTAAGAACAACGGCTATACAATTATTGACGATACATATAATGCAAGCCCGGATTCGATGAAGGCTGCTCTAAGTATCCTCGATACAATGAAAAACCAAAGATATAAAATTGCGGTACTCGCCGATATGCTCGAACTCGGAGACAATTCTCCCGCTTATCACAAAGAAGTCGGTGAATACCTCGCCTCTACTTCTGTCACGCATCTATTTGCGGTCGGTGATCTGATCAACCATACGATCGAAGGTGTAAAAGAACAAAATTCTGATATTGTCATCCGCAAATTTACGGATAATGAAGCACTGGCAGCAGCTTTAAAGGAATTTCTCCAGGAAGGCGACGCAGTTCTGCTGAAAGGTTCGAACGGCATGAAGTTAAAAGAAGTCGCAATACAATTATAACATATCTTAATAGATAAAATATAGAATGTAAGGAATGAGGATTTTGAAAAACAATAAATATGAAATTGATATGTGCAGCGGATCCATCATGGACAAGCTGATTTCCTTTTCACTTCCCTTGATGCTTTCCGGCGTTTTACAGCTGATGTTCAACGCCGTAGATATTGTCATTGTAGGACGTTTTACCGGCAGCCGGGCACTGGCTGCCGTTGGTTCCACAACCGCTCTGATCAATGTATTTACAAATCTGTTTATCGGTGTTTCTCTGGGCAGCAATGTACTTGCGGCCCGTTTTTATGCATCCGGAGATTCCAAAGAAATGTCCGAAACCGTACATACTTCGATTACTTTCGCCCTGATCAGCGGAATCTTCATGGCATTTGCCGGACTTTTGTTTGCCAGACCAGCACTGAGCCTGATCGGAACTCCGTCCGATGTCATCGATCAGTCCTCGCTTTATATGCGGATTTATTTTATGGGCATGCCGTTTTTCATGCTCTATAACTACGGCGCAGCAATCCTGCGATCGGTAGGCGATACGAAACGCCCGTTGCTCTTTTTGATCATTTCCGGTCTGATCAATGCCGGACTAAACATGTTTCTCGTCATTGTCTTTGACCTGGGCGTTGCAGGCGTCGCAATCGCAACGGTGATCTCTCAAATGGTCTCCTGTATTCTGGTACTGCGCTGTCTCTATCTGTCAGAAGGAAGCTATCAGCTCCGCTTTTCAAAGCTAACGCTGAAAGCATGTTATCTGAGACAGATTTTTCAGGTCGGCATTCCTGCAGGAATCCAAAGTACCGTAATTAACTTTTCAAATGTACTTTTGCAGTCCTCCGTCAATTCCTTTGGCTCTACTGCAATGGCAGGATATACGGCAGCAAATAACATTTTCGGATTCTTATATGTAGCGGTCAATTCGGTTACGCAGGCATGCATGAGTTTTACAAGCCAAAATTACGGCGTTGGCAACTATAAGCGAATGGACAGAATTCTTGCAAACTGCATGGTCCTATCTATTGGGATCTCCCTCATACTCGGCTGCAGCTCTTATTTCCTTGGACCGGAGATTTTAAAAATCTATACAACCAGTCCGGATGTTATCCAGTGCGGCACCGAGATACTCGCTTATACCACTGCAACATATTTCCTGTGTGGATTGATGGATCTGTTTCCTGGACCAATGCGCGGAATGGGACATTCTGCCGTTCCAATGATCTTATCCATTATTGGAACTGTAGGCACCAGAATTGTCTGGATATTCGGACTTTTTCCGCACCATAGATCACTTTCTTTTCTGTTTCTTTCTTACCCGGTATCATGGATCTTGTCCATTATCCTGCAGATCATCTGCCTGTATTTTGTTCGAAAGAAAGTATATCCAGCGGTTTAGATGATATTTCATTTTTTATAAAATTAAAAAAATTTAATACACCAAAAAATCCGGCCGTTATGACCGGATTTTCGTTATTTTGAAAAGAGAGGATAAAAAATATATATGAAAAAACTATTCTAGTAAACATCTCGCTTTCGTTTACTATGATCATATTATAATTCCTGTCTCATTCAAAATCAATTTTTAAAGTCTAAACTTTCATAAAGAATCTATAAACAAATCTGAATGAAATCTGATGTTTCTTAATTTACACCATAATATAAATCAACACGATCATCATCCCAACAGAAAACATCATCAATCCGAACGATACACTCCTTGTAACGATTTCTAATGTCGCTCTCGATTCTCTCTTTGCAACAGCAGCCGCATTTACAAAGGATTTCCGGATCGGGTGCCTGCGTAAAACGGTCTTATTCAAAAGAAACGCGATCTCGTCCAAAATGCTTCCCAATACATACGTTGCAGGCGTGCCGACTTTATCCCATACTTTCTGTTTTGAATCCTGATAAACCGTACCGCGCAACAATGCCACGATCCCGTCCGGAAGGTAATCGAGCAAGCGGAACACGATTCCGAATACAAATGGCAGCGCATGTGCAAACAGCGGCTCATAGAGCATATTCTCCACGGAAAACCATTCGAGATCAAAAGAATGTTTTGGTTTCCAATTGATTTTTAAAATCACCCTGTATACAAGTACAACGATCAATACATAAGCGATAAAAAATGATATGACGCTCTGTCCAAGCGATGCAACCTGGAATACTTTGATCAGTAAACTTCCGGACAATACCATAGAAACATTCCCAAACAAGATCCCTTTTTCATGACAAGTCCATATTCTGTAAAGACCAAGCAGAATTGTAATTCCTCCGATCGCATACATCATCTCCGTCACGGATTTCCATTGATAATAGCCAAAAGTCAATGCAGAAAAAGCCTGCAGTAAAGACCAAATGCCCGCAGGAATTAGCAAAATCGAACAGAGAATTCCTTTGTTCAAAGAATCTCCTTTATAGACACTGTCGATCCACGAATGAAGCATCACGACAGCTCCCCGGCTTCCATATCCGATCAAATAACAGGCAAGTGCCACATAACGCCATGTGCTTTGCAGATTATTTTGCTTCAATTCTCCATATACGAGCGTGCCTGCATAGTGGGAGATCAAGAACATCCCCATCGTCATAATCATCCCCGTAATGACGAGCCAGCCCAGATATCGTTTTAATGAGCGGTTCGTATGGCTATCCGGCTTGTCGGTAAGCCAAAATACGGACAAAAACCCCGCCAATTCAAAACAGACATAGTTCGTAAACAGATTTTCCGCTCCATATACTCCTACCGTTGCAAGCAATATTCCTGTCGTCGCTGCTTTTGCAGATGGTCTCTTTAAATTTTTTATAGTCAGAATACCACCAAATATCAGAATAACGGTGATCAAAATAATTTTCGGCAAGTAATAGAAAACATACAACCCTTCGCCACAAATTTCCGGAATCGCAATACGAATCATACTTTCCACCTCCTACAGCTTTCCATACGCAATGGTTTCCAAGAGTTTCATAAGCGGTCCTGACCAAACCCCGATCAGGATCATCATACAGGATAATACCGCAATCGGCAGCTTCATATACAGGTTTGGATCTTCATTTTTCACCGGTTCCACAATCTTCTCCGTACGGAAAAAAGCCTTCACCACAATAGAAAACAGATACACTGCGGTTAAAAATGCCGAAAATAAGATCGTAGCCATACCCGCAAAAGCAAGCGGAGTTCCAACACGCACCGCAGCCGTCGCAATCGCCCATTTGCTGATAAAACCGCAGAGCATCGGCACACCCATAACCGCAGCCGAACCTAACGTAAAACATCCCATAACAAACGGCATCGACCGACCAATTCCTTTTAATTCATAGATATACTCTTTTCCAGTCTGATGCATGACCGCACCCGCGCAAAAAAACAGTGTAATCTTCATAACCGCGTGCGTCACCATATGCGCAAGGCTTCCTTTGAGCCCAAACGGCGTCATCAGCGAAGCAGAAAAGATAATATATGACAGATTGCTGATCGTCGAATACGCGAGGCGGCGTTTAAAATGAATTTCTTTTACCGCCCTCGAAGATGCGAACAAAATTGTAACAATCGCAAATCCCATTATAATATTCTGTGCCCATGTTCCATATAAAAAGTCCGTACCAAAACTAAAGTACATAACTCTTAGAATTGCAAACGCTCCTGCCTTAACGACTGCCACCGCATGCAGCAATGCCGTAACCGGAGTCGGAGCGACCGAAGCCGTCGGCAGCCAACCGTGAAATGGGAAGATCGCAGCTTTCACCCCGAATCCCAATACGGTCAATACAAAGATAAATAACAGCAGATTCTCACACCCGTTGACTTTATCCATATCCAAAACTCCGCCATAGACAAAATCCGTTGTCGTCCCATAGTGGAGGATAAACATAAAACCGATAAATGCAAATGCCGCACCTGCGATCGAATAAACCATATATTTTACCGTTGCTAATATGGACGGCTGATCAAGTTTATGAATAACGAGCGTGAGCGTCGATAACGTCATCAATTCATAAAACATATACAGAGTGATCAGATTTGCCGAAAATGCAATTCCGACACACACGCCGTAAGTAATCGTATAAAAGCAGAAAAACAGATGATTTCTGCCCTCATGCTTCATATATTCAAATGCATATAAAGTCGCAAACGGCCATAAAAATGCCAAAATTCCGCCAAATACACGGGATAAACCATCGATATGAAACTTCAGTTCCAGACCATGCGCCATGGAAAACATGGAAAAACTGCCTTCCACACCCTGGAACAGCATAAAAAACACGATCACTGAATTCAAAAGGGTCAATCCCATCACATATATTTTTCTCAATCCATCCTCTTTGATCGGAAAGAAGTACATACCGCCCCCACCGATTATCGGCAAGAGTACAGGAATCAATAACATCCAGCTTTTCATCATATCCTCCTTTCCTATAACAGCATTTCCGAGATCTGTTCCGCAAAAACAATCAGTTTCCCAGGACAAATCCCCAATATCACAGCCGAAACACCGAGTATCACAAGCGGAAGCAGCATCTTCCGGTCAATCCGTATTTTTTCAAACGGATCTTCTTCCTTTTCAGGAAAATATCCGTGAATCGTAATTGGAAACAAATACCCTGCAGTTAAAATTGCACTCGCCAGCAATACAACCGGTGCTATAGCGCCCAAAACCGGAATTCCCGCTTCCATTGCCCCGTGCGCCAAAAATTCTTTACTGACAAATCCCGATAGTGGCGGAATTCCAACCAACGCTGCCGAAGCAATCGTATAACAAATGATAACTGCCGACATCTGCTTTCCGATGCCATCCAGTTCTCTGACCTTCTTTTTGCCCGTATAATAAATCACAGATCCCGACATTAAGAATAACGCCGTCTTTGATACAGCATGAAAGACGATATGCAAAATTCCCCCAGTCATCCCTTCTATCGTCATCGAAGACAACCCAAGCAGAATATAAGAAACCTGGCTGACCGTCGAATATGCAAACCGCCGTTTCATTGACGGTTCCTTATATGCCATCATGGAACCCATGAAGATCGTTAAGACCGCCAGAATCATCCAAAGAGCCTGGACCCATGTGCCTCTTAAAAAATCCGCTCCAAAAATGTAAAATGCAACGCGGATACTCGTTAAGACTCCCATCTTTGTAATGATTCCCGACATCACCGCACTTGCCGGAGCCGGTGCCTGCGGATGTGCGGTCGGAAGCCATCCGTGCAATGGAAACATTCCGGCTTTTCCGCAGAATCCGACGATCATCAATCCGGCCACCCATAAATACAGCTTCGGATGCTGTCCAAATGTCTCAGTAGTAAAGACTCCTCCTGCCCGAAATACGATTGACGGAGCGTACATTGCCAAAATAAAGATTCCTCCAAGCGATGTGGATGCTCCAAAAATCGAATAAAACATATATTTTCTTGCCGCTCTTACCGCTTGTTTTGTCCGCGCATGGAGCACGAGCGGCATCGTAAGCAGCGTCATACATTCAAAGCACAGATACAGCGTTACCAAATTGCCCGCATAACTGACTCCGGTCAACACGCCTTCTGCAATCAGGTAAAATACAAAATAACTCCGCTCATGTCCCTCATGTTTCATATATTCGAGTGCAAACAGTCCAGACAGCCACCAAATGACTGCGATCAAACCGCTGAATAACATCGAAATTTCGTCGATCTGAAAAAAAACCGGTATCCGGTCGACTAATTGAAATACCTGACAGCCGCTTCCTTTCTGCTGCATAAACAGGAATATTAATGCCAATTCTATCGTCAACACCGCCATAACATATATTTGTCTGATCGCCCGGTTATTCTCCATCACTTTCGACAGGCTTAAACCCAGTCCCCCTAAAATCGGAAACAAGATCGGTATTAATATTATCTCTCTCATTTGATTCCCTCCTCTAAGAAAACATTGCAAGTCCCGCCCGCATATAATCAACGACTGTGTCCGAATGTAAGCCCAATGCAAAGTTAAAAATCACGAAACAGATCAATACGGCTGACATCAGGATATCTTTTCTTTTTACCACATCCTCATGACTATCCGTAGGCCTGTAGATCACAATGATCGCCCGCATAAAATAAACTGCATTCAAAATCGTGCTGATTCCGAGCGCAATGATCGTAATAATCATTTTGATGTTCGATGGCGACTGGACAGCGGCCTGTGCAAAATACACTTTCGAAATAAAACCCGCGGTCATTGGAATACCGATCATCGCAAATCCACCGATCAAAAATGCAAATCCTGCAAGTTTATTCCGGTGCGCTGCTCCTCTCAGCTTCTGGAAACGGCAGCTTCTTCCTGAAACAGAGGACAACCCGGATGCGGATATAAACATCATTGATTTTGATGCCGAGTGGGACATTATATGGAATACTGCCGCAAGCATCCCAATCGTCGTTCCCATTCCGATGCCCATATAAATATATCCGATCTGCGCAACGCTGGAATAGGCGATCATCCGCTTCAAATCATTCTGACGAATCGCACTGACAGAACCCATGATCATGCCTGCAATACCAAATGCAAACAACAGATGCAAAATTTTATTTTGGAAAATCACCTGAATTCCAATCACGCGATAAAATACTTTTATTAATAAAAAGATATATGCCTTCGAGATCAGACTCGATAAAATCGCACTGGAAGTCGATGTTGCATAAGTATATGTGTCGGGCAGCCATAAATGAAAAGGAAACAGCGCGCTTTTGATCGCAATTCCGACGGAAAGCAGCGCGATCGCAGTTGCGAGCGGATCGATGTATCTGCCGCTTTCGACAAGCTGCGCGACCTCTTCCTGAATATTCGACATCAGCAGATGCCCTGTCAAATCATAGATCAGCGACAGACTGATCAAAATCAGTCCCGAACCGATCAGACTCATAATCATATATTTTACCGAAGCGACCAGCGACCGGCTTTCACCTCGGACAACAATCAATCCGCATGCACCAATCGTCATAATTTCTACAAATACATATCCGGTAAACAAATCATTCGTATAGACCAATGCCAGTATTGCCGCCATAACCAGATTCACCATAACATAGAACAAGTTTGACCGCTTTTCCGAGATATCTTCTTCGAGCCTTTGGATTCCTCCAAGAACCGAAAGCAGCATGATCATACAGAAAAATGTTGCAAATATCCCTTCCAGGATGCCAAAACGTATTTCATTGCCCCAAGGAGCGGGATGGTGCCCCATCACATATACGTAACTCTGATTGGTCGTAATCACATAATAAAGCACTGCCGCCGATAAGACCAGATTCAGCGTAACCGCCGTAATCGATACTTTCTTTGCCCATTTTCCTGGCAGCACGGAATTCACGACTCCCGAAGACATGCACAGGAAGATTCCAATAAACGGAAAATTTCGTATAAAATCCATCAGGACTCCTCCTTCCGAGCCTTCATCGTAATCTCATCGATATCCAAAGAGCCATAACGACGGTACAGGCGGATCGTCAGTGCGAGCATCACCGCAGTTACACTGACCGAAACAACGATACCGGTCAAAACGAGTCCGGCCGGAATCGGATTAATATAAGCCTCCATTTCTTGCACGCCCCCCGTGACGATCGGCGCCATGCGCCCCTCGATATACCCTTTTGATGCGAGGAACAGATAGACTGCTGTATCCATAATATTCAGACCGATAATCTTTTTAATCATATTTCGATGAAGCAGAAGCGTCGTAAAGCCGATACTGAACAAAATGACGGCGACTGTTTCGTAATAATTTTGAAGTAAATGTGCTGCCATGATCAAAAATCTCCTTTCCGGAATAGTACGTAAAACCCGTACATTGTACAGGCAACGACCGCTCCTACGCAGATATTTAATACTAAGATCAATCCGCTGCTCAATATATGGCCGGGCGTACCGAGCGGAATGATACTTTCGATATGATTCGCTCCGGTATAAAAGGAATAACTTTTTGCCGCCGCATAAGTCAACAGGCCGGATAACGACACCACCCGAAATGTCTTTAATGTAAAGAATCTCTGCGTCTTTTTAAATCCATAGGCTTCCAAATACAAAATCAAACCCGCACCGATGATCGCCCCGCCGGAAAATCCCCCTCCGGGTCCCAGGTGTCCGAATAAGATCACATAAATGCCAAAAATAAAAATAATCGGAACGATAATAAATGCCACTTTTTGCAAAATCTTATCGTTCTTCGGCTCATAAAGCCGGTCATTCTCCTGCTCCCGTGCCTTTTCATCTTCGATATTCTTCTCTTTTCCGATTCCGACACGAAGAATCATAAAAACGCAGGTAGCAGCAATAAACAGCACATGCGATTCTCCAAACGTATCAAATGCACGATAGTCGAGAATCATTCCGGTTACGATATTGACCGCCCCGGTTTCCTGAAGCCCTTCTTCGATATAGCGTCTTGACACTTCGTTATTGACCGGATTATCCGGATTCCCAAATTCAAGCAGTCCCGCAACCGTAAACAGCAGGCTGACCATAACGATCAGACAGACCGCAACCGCAAAAAAGCGATATATTCTTTCGTAAAGAGGAATGCCCTTCTTATCAGGCCACTGCTGATAGCGTTTATAAAGGCGTTCCTCCTCTTTATGCACCTTCTCCGCATGTTCCATATCTTCCCGGAATTTTTCTTCTAATTCTTCATCGGTCAAATGCCATTCCGGAGAAGATTTATATTCAATCGGTGATTCGCCGTTTAGCCATTTTAAAAACCGTTCCCATCTTGAACCCTGCGGCTGCTTTCTTTCATTTATCATCTTCATCATCGTCCCCTTTCATAGCTCCGATCTTCTTAAAGGTTACGAAAAATAAGATACTGGTGACCCCGGCACCAACCGCTGCTTCCGTGATCGCCAGATCCGGCGATTGAAGTAAAAACCAGATGATCGCCATAATCAGACTGTACGACATGAAGATGACGACCGACGTCAAGAGATTTTTGGAAAGGCAGGTTGTGATCGCACAAAGAATCAAAAATCCGAGCAAAATAAATTCAATCAATTTCATGTTCCTGCACCTCGCAATCTTCTTCTAAATGTTCATTGACCGTTACTTCCAGTCTCGATATCAGGTGACTGGATACCGGACTCGCAAACCATAAAAACAAAATAACCAATCCTAATTTTAATGTCGAAAGCGAACATCCATATAAAATCATCAGTCCGATCATAATCGAAGCCAGCGTCAATGTATCACACATCGCTGCCGCATGCATTCGGTTCAAGACGAAATCAAACCGGAACAGACCGAACACGGCGATCGCTGCAACTACAATTCCAATAACAATAAAAAATGCACCTGCAAAAAACTGAACCCATTCAATCATCCTTTTTCTCCTCCTGCTTTTTCTTCTTTTCGCGATAAACACCCATATACACTTTTGTAAATACGACGACTGCAATAAAACTGATCATCGCATAAATCAGGCAGACGTCCAGCATATACGATGCATCCATGAGCTTTGATAAAATCGCGATCGTAACGATCGTCAGCGTTCCGATCATATTGCCGCAGACGATCCGGTCGGTAAGTCTCGGTCCTTTGATCGCACGGATCAGACAACAGACGATCAGAATAGCTGTCAGAAAAATACAGGCAACAAAAAATCCATGCTCTGCTTTTAACAATAATTCCGATTTCATGACTGCTCCTCCTTTTCTTCAAACCTGCGGAGCATCTGAACGAAGATCGATTCATTCATCCCTTCCGCCATCGATTTGTCCAGACAGTGAACCGTATACTCATCTTCTTCCAGTGAAACGGTGATTGTACCCGGCGTCAATGTGATCGAGTTTGCCAGAATCACGCGTGCCATATCGGATTTTAAATCCGTCTTAAAATGTACGAGCTGCGGCTCCACCCTGTCTTCTGCTGAAAGTATAAAATGTATCACCCCGATATTGGCCTTTAAGATCTCCAAAACGAGAACAAATACATAGATGATCCCCCATATCAGGTTACGGTATAGTTTGATCTCTTTACGAATCGAATAATCCAAAAATCTGCATTGAAATGCAAAGATCACCGCGGCAACCGCCAATCCGAATATGACGAACTCCGGCGTAATATCCCCGGCAAATATGATCCAACATAAAAAGAATAATAGAAACATGGTTCTCCTCCAATCTTTATTCTTTCTGAATTTGTGCTATTTGTACAAAAGTATTATATATCAACCTTTACAATTTATCAAATTTTCCTTTTATTTTCTACGAAAAAAGCCGTCGCATCAGATCTCCATCTGATACGACAGCCTTTTCCATGTGTGTATATAAATGTTATCTATATAAGCTGTTTTATGATTAATACATAACGATCGCAACAATAACTGCAGCAAAAGATCCTATGATCGGCGCAAGTACGGATGTGACAAATACATACCAATATCCCTCTGCAAGTGAAATATCCATCCATTTAAGCTGTGCAACCATTCCGCCTGCATTCGGCAGCGTATTCATACCGGTTACCGCCGCCGGAGCGATACGATGTAATGCCGCAGGACTTGCTCCCTTTGCGACGAGCGACTGCGTAAAGAACTGGAAGAATGTCTGAACGGCAGCTGTTCCACTTCCCATGATACCTGCTAAAATATTTAATCCTAAAAATTCCGTGACATAAGGGTTCATATTGAAATTTAATACCCAGTTTTTAATTGCTTCAAATCCAACACTGTTCTGCAGTACTGTTGAAAATCCAATGATCGCTGCTGCCATAACCGTAGCACCTACTCCGTTGTCCACACCTTTTGCGATAATTGATTTTAGTCCCTGTTTTACAACCAGCTGTTTATGGCAGAGCAGTACGAGCAACAGGCTTCCGATAAACATCGCAAATACTGCGATTGCATTCGGATCCGCAACTTGAATCAGGTTCTGTGCAGCCGGAACATTAGAAAAGATCAAAACAATCACTACGACTGCAACAAACGGCAATGATGCAACGCCCACAGAAGGAAGATCATCACGGGTAGGAACGATTTTTACCGGTTTTGTATCATCCACAAGCGTGCCTTCTTTGATCGCTGTCTTTTTTGCAGCGTGTACCATATAGCAGTAGCCGACTAACGTCGATACGACGAATGCCACAATACCAAGAATTGGAGCCGAACCTAAAGATACCGGTTCATTTGGTATTTGTTCCGCGATAATTGCAGCCGGGATCGTGTTCGTTACATTAATTGCATATGGCAGCATTGCAGAACATGTCGCACCGATAAAGATAATTCCAGGGATCATTCGGTATGCATATCCCGCACGCTTCATCATAACCGTAGCAATCGGTGCAATAACGAACAGTACGACGAATCCGGAAATACCAACATATACGAATACCGTAGAGATTACGGTAATAGAAAGAATTACATTTTTTACTCCTAATTTTTCCGTAATAATATTGGCAATCGATTCCGCAGCACCGGATGCGCCCATGAGTTCGCCGAATACAGCGCCGATGACGAGCACGAAGATCTGACTGGCAATAAACCCACAATAGCCGGTTGCATAATTTGCCAGCGCCTCCCACCAGTTCATTGCACTGGTAACAATAATAATAAAAGATACTAATATAGTCGATGTAAATACATCCATGCCTTTCCATACAACAACAACAAATATAATTGCCGCTGCCAAAAGGCCGATTACTGATAATGTTGTCATAATTATTCTCTCTTTCTCAAAATATTAGATTATATGTTTATCCATCGAACAAGTCAGGAACCCTGTCCGACAACTTTCAGTTCTTTTAATGGTTTGCGATATGGATTTTTGCCTTCCCAGAAAATATGATCCAGGAAATCAATGCATTTTTCTACATTGTCATTCGCTTTTATCTTGGCAGAACCATGTGGTTCACCATCGAATAGGTCGATTCTCGCTCTTCCTTCTCCGCATATCTGTTTTACTTTCTCATACATATAGACAGACTGGTGATAATCTACGATCAAATCTGCTTTTCCATGTTGAAGAAGCATCGGTGGACAATTTTCATCTACATAAGACAAAGGGCTCGCCTTTGCCGCCTTTTCCGGATAAAGTAACGGATGAAATCCAAGTACTTTTGTTAATGCAGAGTCTTTGCCCCTTGCATCTTTCGGTACCATACCTGTTGCAGAACCGCTTTCCTCTCTCTGTGCAGCGGTATCCACGCTGAACTGCTCACAGCTGATAAATTCATTTACCGAATACCACGCGATAGCTGCCTGCACTCTGCTGGAAGCCTGTACCCCCACAGACAGATCATCCATTTCCGGATCATCCGCTGTAAGTGCCAGAAGCTGTGTCGCACAGCCGCCAGCCGAATTGCCCCATACAGCAAACTTATCAGGATCGAGATTGAGTTCTTTTGCATTTGCACGAAGGTAACGCACTGCTGCTTTTGAATCAATTAATTGCGCCGGCCAGATTGCCTCATTATATAGACGATACTCTACAGTTGCAACTGCGTATCCCTGTGTGACCGGCTGTGCCATAGAAGAGATATAAAAGCTTCTTTTATGACCTGTACCAAAGCCACCGCCATGAAATAAAATAACTAACGGATAAGGACCTTCCCCTTCGTCCGGATACCAGATATCTAAAATCTGATTTGGCGACTGCTGTGCATATGGCAGATCCAGTTTGACCTTGTGAAACTGCGTAACATCAATTTCCGGCTCAGTTGCCAAAAACATGTCTCTGTTTAATGTCACACTCATGTCATATTCCTCCTTTGATTATTTAACTTATAACACACAAATTCATCGTTAATTTTATAACTAAGTGTTGCTATCAGGTCAATTTTATTTCTATAGATGCTATGAATGTTTTAGTATAAATTACCTAAATATTATCTATCATTTATAGTTTATATTTCCTGAATTTTGCTAATTTTTTCACATTTTCACGACATAATGGCACAAAAAAGCCCAAACCTGTGTGCAACTCACATGTTTGGACTTTTCTATTCCATTCTTATTCCAACGGTACCATTATTTTAAAATATTCATAGCGTTGACCACTTTCATCATGTGCGATTTTTATACGAATCGCATAGGCATCCATCTGAAAACACATCCGAAATCTATGATATGTCTTCTGTATAGCTTCTGCCATATCCCCATTACTCGAAAAGAGCCCTGTAAACCTCTGATAAAATACAAAAGCCCTTCCCTTATTTACATGTAAATAACCGCTCTTCTCAAGTTCCGGCTGCTCGTTCTCCAGAAAGAATCCATTTCCCCAGGAAAATTCTGGCTTCCCACCATTCAGATACCTCTTCGAAAATGTAACAATCGATTTATATACAGGCACTTCCTCTTTCGATTGGAGTAAACCACCTTCCATCGGTGCATCCTCCCGATATTCCAGATTATGCGTCTGCTTATAAACATATAGATGTGGTACTTCCTCGATAAACCACTCACCCAGACGAAGATTCAGCTCATCCACTTCCCGGCGGTACGTCTCTACCTGCTTTTTTATCCGTTTCAGACGTTCGATCTCCTGATCAATCTCCCGGTTTCTCTGTATAAGCATCTGATCTACCATCCGTTCGTCCGCCTCTTTTAACAGTGTCGCGGTCTCTTTTAAGGAAAATTCCATATTGCGGTACTTCATGCACTCATAAAGATCCGTACACACCCGGACATCATACGAACGATAGTTGGAATGCTCATCCCGATGAGAAGAGATCAAACCCACCTTTTCATAATATTTGATCGTATGTACGGAGACGCCTGTAAATTTTGATAATGCACCTATTGTCTTTTCTTCCATCTTTTCTCCGTTATAAAATAAATTCTTGCGGAACATTTTTATCGTATAAAACGTCCACAAGAATTTATTATGTAATAAAACTATAATTCTCAGCTTAAATATAGAATTCTCTGATTACTGCTTCCCCGAAACTGCAGATCGAGATCGCGCAGCTCTTCTATATAAGGTCCATCGACTAAAATATCACTGACCGCCAATAATTTTTTCACCCAGATGTCATTCATTCCTTCAAGCTGCTCCAACGTATACCCTGTATAAGTCATAACCGTCTTTCCGGCTTTATGAACTTTTACTGCCAGTTCATACAACGGTTTCGGCTGACAGAACGGTTCTCCACCCGAAAAAGTGATGCCGGACAAAAGGGGATTTTCACGAAAAGCACGGAAAATATCGTCAATATCCATCATCGTTCCTCCCTCAAAAGGATGTGTCTGCGGATTATGGCAGCCCGGACAATGATGTGGACACCCCTGTGTAAAAATTACGTAGCGGAATCCCGGTCCATCTACGATCGATTCCTCAACAATTCCACTGACACGGATCTTATAAGCCATGTTTTACGCGGTCTCTTTCTTCTGCTCTTTTCGCATTATTGAAACGTTCCGTCGTTCCTACCAGATAACCCGTAATTCTGCGAATCCTATCAAATCCAATATCCTGTCCTACTTCTTTTACTTTCATCTCTTTTTGTGTCATATAAATTCCCTCCTATATAAATATTACAAACATATATGTCTTGATATAATCTATCTGCAGCAAGCCGGAACCGGTACATCCGGATACTTCTTCCGCAATTCATTTAACTTTTCAATCGATACACCTTCCCCTTCACGCCGTCCGCATCTTGGGCATACATCCCCGATCACTCCGGTATATCCACAGATTGGATCGCGGTCCACCGGATGGTTCACAGAGCCATATCCAATGCCCTGCTCTTTCATGTATCGAATCACCGCTTCAAAGGCTTCTAGATTCTTGCATGTATCTCCATCTAGTTCCACATAACTGATATGTCCTGCATTCGTCAATGCATGATATGGTGCTTCCAGTTTAATCTTTTCAAATGCACGGATCGGGTAATATACCGGAACATGGAAAGAATTGGTATAATATTCTCTATCCGTAATCCCTTCTATCTGCCCATATTTCTTTTGATCGATCTTAACAAAACGACCGCTCAGCCCTTCCGCCGGAGTTGCCAGCAGCGTAAAATTCAACCCCGTCTTCATCGATTCTAAGTCTACGCGACGACGCATATAGCTGATAATCTCTAATCCCAGCTTCTGTGCTTCTTCACTCTCTCCATGATGCTTTCCGATCAGTGTTTTCAGCGTTTCCGCAAGGCCGATAAATCCAATACTTAACGTACCATGCTTTAAAACCTCTGCAATATCATCATCATAATCCAGTTTTTCGGAATCAATCCAGATTCCCTGTCCCATCAAAAACGGATAATTACGGACTTTCTTCGTACACTGTATCTTAAAACGATGCATCAGCTGACGGATCACAAGATCCATACGTGCATCCAGGATCGTGTAGAATTTCTGCAGATTGCCTTTCGCTTCCAACGCGATTCTCGGAAGATTGATCGAAGTAAAGCTCAGGTTTCCTCTGCCGCATGTCACCTCTTTTGTCTTGTCATAGTGATTGCCCATTACGCGGGTACGGCATCCCATATAAGCAATCTCCGTATTATAATCCCCTTCTTTATAGTATTGAAGGTTAAACGGTGCATCAATAAAGCTGAAATTCGGAAATAATCTCTTCGCCGATGTCTTAATCGCCATCTTGAACAGATCATAATTTGGATCGCCCGGATTAAAATTGACACCTTCTTTGACCTTAAAAATCTGAACCGGGAAGATCGGCGTCTCACCATTGCCCAGTCCTTCTTCTGTCGCTGTAAGCAGATTGCGGATAACCATCCGTGCTTCCGGTGAAGTATCCGTACCATAATTGATCGAACTAAACGGCACCTGTGCTCCCGCTCTGGAATTCATCGTATTTAAATTATGTACAAGCCCTTCCATCGCCTGATATGTTTCTCTATCAGCCATACGAAGTGCTTCTTTTTGTGTATATTCATGTATCTCTTCCAACTGTTCTGTCGTCAGACCGATAATCTCAATCTCAGGGATCTCCTTGGATATCTGCTCCGCATTTCCCATAGAGACCAGAACACTTAACTGCTTTTCGAATGCAACTGCCGCCTCTAAAGCTGCTTCTTCTGTCATACCGTATCGAATCTGAAGATACTGCTTCATAATATGACGGTACTTTTTCTTATATGTCTTGCGCACTCCATCTGCCATAGCAAAATCAAAATTCGGTACACTCTGCCCGCCATGCATCTCATTCTGATTCGCCTGAATCGCAATGCATGCCAATGCAGAATAGCTCTGGATCGAATTCGGCTCTCTTAAATTACCGTGTCCAGTCGAAAATCCATTCTTAAATAACTTGATCAAATCAATCTGGCAGCATGTCTCTGTCAGCATATAGAAATCCTTATCGTGAATATGAATTTCTCCATTAATGTGCGCGGCCGCAATATCCTTCGGCAGGACATAATTGTCGATGAAATATTTGGATCCCTCAGAACCATATTTTAACATCGTTCCCATCGCTGTATCCGCATCGATATTCGCATTTTCGCGCATGATATCTTCGTCCTTCGCATAAGAATACGTTAACCGTTCATAAATCTCCATCAGATCGGATTCCGTATTACGGATCTTCGTGTGCTCTGCCCGATATAAAATATAAGCCTTGGCAGTTTTCCCATAACCAAAGCGAATCAATGTCTGTTCTACATAATCCTGAACTTCTTCCACACTGCACTTTTCGCCTGAAATACATTCACATACTTTTTCCGTTAAAAATAACAAGTCAGTAGGTGTCATCGCTTCTCCTTCTACCGCCTTGTTCGCCTGTCGCATCGCATCTAAAATCTTAACGGAATCAAACGGAACAATATCGCCATTCCTCTTCTGAATTTCTTTCATAATACAACATACCTTTCTGTCAAAAACAGATGTTGTGTTACTTATCCTTTTATCCCACAACATCTTGTGGTTTATTATACTATTAATCCATAGAGAATGCAAGCGTTTCTCTCTTCCATAAAATGGGGATATGGACTTATTTGGCTTATTTATCAGCATCCAGGTAATGAAAAAAAGTTCTTCCCATGCTCTGCCACGCAAACACATAAGAAGAACTTTATCATTTTTTTACAACGCAAACACCACTCCGAATACTGCTCCGGCAATAATAAAGCAGATCGGATGAATTTTATCCCATTTCCATATACAGATACACGATATGACAAAAATCAAAATTGCAGGAATATTCAAAAACTTCGCCATATCCACCTTCCAATAATCCAGGTGAAACATCGCCATTAAAAATACGTCCAGCATCGCCCCGATGATCAGTCCGGCGGACGCAGGCCTGAGTGCATAAAATGCATTCTGCACCGTCTTACTGCTGCGGAACTTATCAAGAATCTTCGATACGATGATAATGATAATAATAGACGGGCTGATCAGCCCAAATGTAGCAATGAGCGAACCGAATACACCACCTGCATGGAATCCGGCAAATGTCGCCATATTGACGCCCATTGGTCCCGGTGTGGATTCCGAGATCGCAATCATATTCGTCAGCTCCGTGGCGGTAAACCATGGATGCGTTCCGATCATTGCTTTTAAAAACGGGAGAGTCGCAAGTCCGCCCCCAACAGCAAATAGTCCTGCTTTAAAAAATTCTACATATAAGATTAAATACTCCATCATTTTTTATGCACCTCCCCGCCTTTTGTAAAAATACCAAAAAAACAGCAGATGACAACAAGCGGAATCGGCGAAACCTGAAAGACTCCGACTGCGACAAACGCCGCGATACAGATGGCAAGCGTTAAAACATCTTTTACACCTTTTTTTATCATGCCTATGACTGCTTTTGCGACCAGTGCACACACGACGATTCGAATCCCGTTAAATGCATGCTGGACAACGACCAGATCAGAAAACTGCCCTATGATGCCCGCTAAAGCCATAATAATAAGTAGAGATGGCGAAACAACGCCAAAGGTAGCAAAGATCCCGCCAGGAATATTTCTTTGCTTATAACCGATAAACGTAGCCGTATTGACTGCAATCACCCCGGGAGTTACCTGACCGATCGCATAATAATCCATAATTTCCTCTTCTGTCGCCCATTTCTTTTCATTGACAACCACTCTCTGAAGCATTGGAAGCATCGCATAACCTCCTCCAAATGTCATGATTCCCACTTGAAAAAATGCCCAGTATAATTCAAATAATTCTTTCAATCTATCTGCCTCTCTTTCTTTTTCCACACATTTTGCGGAGCATTGGAATTATATGGAAAATCATTTCCTATATAACCGGATGAAACACGCTCTGCGAGTTTCATCCGGTTCGCGTGCGGCGGCAAATGGAAATGCGAGCATTTCCGCTTGCCTTATGCCTTCGCGTAAAATTAAAACAGGGAACCATAAAATCTATGATTCCCTGCCACATCAGCTTCGAATGGGACTCGAACCCACGACCTACGCATTACGAATGCGCCGCTCTACCATCTGAGCCATCGAAGCATATGAAATAAATATCCAACAGCTTATTCATTCTACTACACTTTTTTAAAAAAATCAAGTAATACTCAATCTATATTTGAAATTTTTTATACCACAGAAAATAAGCTGCCATGAATGATATAGATTGAGTATTATTTTATTATCTGGAACTTAAATATCTTTCGATATGATCAACTGCTTCTACCTCATCGGCACCTTCTGCAGTTACTGTAAGATCTTCACCTTCAGCCAATCCTAAACTCATCATTCCCATAATACTCTTTGCATTGATCTGTTTGTCGCCTGTCTGGACCATGATCCTGCTTTCATACTGGCTGGCTACCTGAACCAATAATGCAACAGGTCTTGCCTCCAATCCTGATGGGATGTTGATTGTCATATTTCTGGATACCATATTCTTCCTCCTATTTGCCTACAAACTCTCTCTTAGATCCTGAGCAATATTACTAATCTTTCGCAATCGGTGGTTCACTCCCGACTTACCAACCGGTGGATTCAACATGTCTCCCAGCATTTTCAAAGACGCTTCCGGATACTCCAATCGGAGATATGCAATTTCCTGAAGATTCTGCGGAAGCTTTGTAAATACCTTTTGTTCAATCAAAAACTGGATATCCTCTTGCTGTCTGACTGATGCAACAACCGTTTTATGGATATTCGCAGCCTCACAATTCACCCGTCTGTTCACGCGGTTACGCATATCTTTTAAGATGCGTACATTCTCAAACTTCATCAGAGCAACATGTGCTTCCATAATATTCAGCACATCAACAATCCTGGATCCTTCTTTTATGTATACGACATAATACTTCTTACGCCGGATTAATTTCGCATCCAGTTCAAAACTGTTCATGATTCCCATCAGCTGTTTTGCTTTATCAAATTCCTGACATACAATTTCAAAATGATAATTCTTATCGGGGTCGCTGACGGAACCGGAAGATAAAAATGCTCCGCGAATGAATGCGCGCTTACAACAAGTATTTTGTAATACGATATGGTTAATAACATTTACTTGATCCTCTAAATTCTCATAAGAATTTAGAAGCTTTATCGCTTGCAATATTACTACACAATCATCATGATTGTCAATAATAATTTGATAAATACGGTTTTTCTTAAGACTTACATTCTTGCTGATTTTTAAGGAAGGATGTACCGGAAATGTGTCCTTGATCAGGGAAAAACATCTTTTTGCAACGACTGTATTCTCCGTATGAACATAGAGAGAGTAATGGTTCTCCTCATCTGCCGTAACCTTGCCGCAAAAGCTGATCAATGCCGCAAGCTCTGCGATATGACAATGTCTTGCAGAACCGGTATTCTTTGCCAATTCTTCTTTTACTTCACTGGAAAACGACATATAGATAATTTCCTCTCCTTCTCTTATTTGTCAATGTCCTTATGATTGCACTGGACATTATACGGCATCTTTCTCATTCGTTCATAAATCTTATTCGCAATTGTTACAGAGCGATGCTTTCCTCCGGTGCAGCCAATGCCTACGACAAGCCCCATCTTCCCTTCATCAATATAATTCGGGATCAAAAATGTCAGCATCTCCTCAAGCATATCGAGAAATTCTTTCGACTGGCTGTATTTCATAACAAAATCCTGAATCTCCGGATCATTGCCGGTCAGATTGCGCAGGGACAGATCATAATATGGATTCGGCAAAAATCTCACATCAAACACCAGATCCGCATCTGTCGGAATACCATATTTGAATCCAAATGATAAAAACATCACATGAAACGGCCGAGCCTCATCTTCTTTGATAAAATGCTTGATAATCTTGCCGCGCAATTCCCTTGTCAGCAAATTGCTCGTATCAATGATATAATCTGCGTCCGCTTTCAAGAATGCGATGATCTCTCTCTCCTTATTGATGCCATCCTCAATCCGGGCACCGCGTGCCAACGGATGATCCCGCCTCGTCTCTTTATATCTTTTGATCAGCGTTGCATTATCGGCATCCAGGAACAGGATCTCATACTTAACACCCATCTGGGTGATCTTCGCCAATTCTTCTTCCAAATACTTAAATGTCTCACCGCTTCGGATATCAATTCCAACTGCGACATTATTTACTCCGGTTTCATCATCCAGTACGATCTCAGCAAATTTGCTTAACAATAAAATGGGAAGATTATCTACACAAAAGTATCCTTCATCTTCCAGCACTCTCGAAGCCGTACTTTTCCCGGACCCGGACATTCCGGTCACAATTAAAAATCTCATACTACTCAAAATCTCCTATCATCTTCACTTCAGGCTCCAGCGAAACGCCAAACTTCTCTGTCACTTTTTGATTCACTTCTTTCATTAAAGTAACAATATCCTTTGCCGTTGCATGATCCTTATTAATGACAAATCCACAATGCTTTTCCGACACCTGTGCACCGCCATAAGAAAAGCCGCGCAGTCCGGTATCGTCAATTAATTTGCCTGCAAAGTATCCGACCGGACGCTTAAATGTGCTTCCGGCACTTGGATATTCCAGAGGCTGTTTATTTTTACGTGCCTGGGCATATTCATTCATCTTTCCCTGAATCACTTCTCTTTCATCCGGAACAAATTCCAAGATTGCCTCCAACACGATATAATCTTTATCAATCACTGCACTTTTGCGGTAGCCAAGCTCCAGTTCATCGACTGTCAGGACTTTTAACTCCCCGCTGCGGGTAAGTACGGTTGCCTGCCGGATGACCTGCTTCATCTCCCCGCCATATGCACCTGCATTCATGGCAACTGCTCCCCCTAAAGTCCCCGGTATCCCGGAAGCAAATTCAAAACCACCGAGATTATGCTCCAGCGCTTTTCTTGCGATCGTACTCAGTAAAGCACCTGCCTGAACTTTCATCTGATTCCCGTTCACTTTGATCTGATTCATCCCTTTATAGATCTGAATGATCAGACCGCGGTAGCCAAGATCCCCGACAAGAAGATTGCTTCCATTGCCAATAATATAAACCGGCATATCAAATTCTTCCGCCGCGGCAAGGATATCTCTTAACTGCTCCGCATTTTCCAACTCCACAAATATATCTGCAGGGCCGCCAACTTTAAATGTCGTATGCTTTTTCATCGGTTCTTTCAATAAAATCTGTTCGCTGCTTACAATCTGTTCTAATCTATCTAAAAATGTTCCCATGATTCCTCCAAGTTTTCTGTTCTTCTCTAATCTTCCATGGCAAACTGACCCGTTACACGGTTATATAACTCCTTCGCAGCATTGTATCCCATCTTCTTCTGTCTATGATTGATCGCTGCTGACTCTACGATAATTGCCAGATTACGTCCGGGACGGATCGGGATCTGATGAGATACGACTTTATTGCCAAGAAATTCTGTATACTTCTCTTCCAGGCCAAGACGGTCATAATCCGTTCCCTTATCCCATTCATCCAGCTGGATCACCATATCAATGTTCTGTGTCATCTTAACGCTTTCAACACCATATAACGTCTTCACGTCAATGATACCGATTCCCCGTAATTCAATAAAATGCCGTGTAATCTCAGGGGCAGACCCTACAAGGGTATCTTTGCTGATTCTCTTTATCTCAACAACATCGTCGGATACAAGACGATGTCCTCTCTTAATTAACTCCAAAGCTGCTTCGCTTTTACCAATTCCGCTTTCTCCCATGATCAGGACACCTTCACCGAAAACATCAACTAAAACTCCATGAATAGAAATTCTAGGTGCCAACTCTTCATTAAGCCAGCGGATCAATTCTGCCATAAATTCCGAAGTACCGAGATTCGTTCCGAGCAATGGCACCTGATACTTCTCGGACATATAAAGAAGCGCCTTCGTCGGCTTTAATCCTCTGGCAAAGACAACACATGGAATCTTAGAATTAAAAAACTGTTCATATACTTCCAGCATCTTTAATCTGTCTTTTTCCAGAATCTCTTCAATATAGGTATGCTCAACGCGTCCAATAATCTGGACACGGTTCTGGGCAAACCGTTCAAAAAAGCCGGATAACTGTAAAGCCGGACGATTAATCTCCGACTGATGAATGGATAGTTCTGAAATATCGATCTCTGGTGTATAACTCACCAAATCCATCTTCTCTATCATCTTTTCTAATGCAACTTCATATCCTCTATCCATTCTCTAGTACCTCCTTGTAATTGCAAAAGCTCCCAACTTTACATTATAGTGTATCATATATTTTTCTTTAATGAAAGATTCTCTTTTCCTTTAATTATGAAAAAAAAGATAAACTTCTTTCGCCGCATTTTTGGTAATTCCTTCCACGCACTCTAATTCTTCCAGAGATGCTTTTTTGATCCTATCGATATCCTTAAAATGCTTCATTAATGCTTTCCGCCGCTTCGGTCCAATTCCGGGTATATCATCCAATACAGAATGAACACTGGTCTTTCCTCTTAACTCCCTATGATACTCTATCGCAAACCGGTGTGCCTCATCCTGAATCCGTGTGATCAGGCGGAAAGCTTCGCTTTTTGGCGGAAATAAGATCTCCTCATTCTCATAATATAATCCCCGCGTCCTGTGATTATCGTCTTTTACCATGCCGCATACCGGAATATCCAGATGCAGTTCCTCCAAAACACGTTTGGCGACATTCACCTGTCCTTTTCCACCATCCATCAACAGCAGATCCGGAAATTTAGTAAAACTTCCAAATTCCAGATCCAGATTCTTCTTCTGCATCTGCTCTATCTCTTTCTGCCCATGCCGGAAACGCCTCGTAAGAACTTCTTCCATACTTTTATAATCATCCGGTCCCTGAACCGACTGGATCTTAAATTTGCGGTAATCGCGCTTTTTCGGTTTTCCGTTTTCATATACAACCATAGAAGCCACCGTTTGAAATCCGCTGATATTTGAAATATCAAAAGCTTCCATCCTTTTGAGATCCGGAATCCCGATCAGCTGTTCGATTTCCTTCACTGCACCAATCGTCCGCTTTTCTTCTAAACGAATTTTCTCGCTATCCATCCGTAAAAGATTAACCGCATTTCTTCTCGCCATATCGATAAGTTTTACTTTTTGCCCACGCTGTGGAACAAGAATCCGCACTTTCATTCCCTTTTTCGCGGTCAGGCACTGTTCCATCACCTCTTTTTCTTCAATCTCGCATTCCAACAAGATCTCTCTCGGGAGATATGGTGTGCCTGCATAAAACTGCTTTACAAACTCCGTCATAACTTCTGTACGAGAAGTTTCCAGGGAATGCTTCATATGAAAATGCTCTCTTCCGAGCAGCTTTCCATCTCTTACAAAAAAGACAGCTACAACACTTTCCGTCTGTGCCTTTGCAAGCGCAATAATATCACGGTCCTCCAGTCCCGCACTGTTGATTTTCTGCTTATTGGATATGTGTTCCACACTTTTTATCAGATCCCGGTACTCAGCGGCCTGCTCAAATTCCATCTCAGCAGCTGCCTCCTGCATCTTCTTTTCTAAATAATGCAGGACCTCTTTATAGTCCCCATTTAAAAACTTCATAACATCCTGAACAGATTTCTGATATTCTTCCTGAGAAATATAGCTCTGACACGGACCTTTGCACTGCTTCATCTGGTAGTAAAGACATGGTCGCTCTTTCCCAATATCCCTCGGCAAATTCCGGTTACAGGTACGGATCTGATAGATCTTCTGAATCAGATCAATGGTATCTTTCACTGCCCCTGCACTCGTATACGGCCCAAAATATTTGCTTTTATCTCGTTTCATCCTTCTGGCAAACATCACCCTTGGATAAGCTTCCTGTACAGTCACCTTAATATACGGATAACTTTTATCATCCTTAAGCATCGTATTATACTTTGGATTATGTTCTTTGATCAGATTACATTCCAAAACCAAAGCTTCTAACTCTGAATCCGTAATAATATATTCAAAGTATTTAATCTGCGAAACCATCCGCTTGATCTTCGGACTCAGATTGCGGCTGCTCTGAAAATACTGCCGTACACGGTTTTTTAGTATGATCGCCTTTCCTACATATATAATTTCATCTTTCTCATTATGCATCAGATAGACACCCGGTTTTGCCGGGAGCTTCTTCAACTCTTCCTGAATATCAAACATTATTATTTCCCGTTCTTCATAAAATATAATCTCGTTTACAGAATCATTCACCTGCTCGAATGATTTCATCAACAAAATGATTGTTATTTTTCAACTCCGTACATTCATATTAATGAATCTTTTCCCAATAATCAAGTGAAATAGTTTCCTATTATATGGTATAATGTTATTTAATTAAATGGAAGAAGGAGAAAAGATATGAGCTATAAGATCATTGCAATGGATCTGGATGGAACTTTGACCAATTCAGAAAAAATCATCACCCCGAAAACAAAAGATGCGCTCATGCGAATTCAAAAACAGGGCATAAAAGTCGTTCTGGCTTCCGGTCGTCCAACCCGCGGCATGCTGCACTTGGAAGAGGAACTGGAACTTAAAAAATACGGCGGTTATCTGTTATCCTATAATGGCGGTCAGATCATCGAATGTACCAGTGGCAATCTATTACACTCTCAGACAATTCCTACCCATGTCTGTTTAAGAATTGTTGCTCTGGCCCGCATTTTTTATGCAAACCTCGTTACATACCGCGATGACGAATTACTTTGTTTTGAAAAATACGATATGTACGCAGATATTGAAGCAAAGATCAATGGATTAAGAATTGTCCAGCCTGACAATTATGAATATGAAATAACGACATTTGATATACCGAAGTTTATGATGTTAGAAGATGAGCATCATCTGGTACGTATCCAGAATGCTCTTCATCCCGTACTCGATCAATACTGTGAATTTTTTACCTCTGCTCCATATTTCCTTGAAATTACACCAAAGGGAATTGATAAAGGACGAAGCCTGGATGTTCTGCTAAATCACATCGGCATGAACCGGTCCGATCTGGTAGCTGTCGGAGATGGCATGAACGATATGTCCATGATCCGCACTGCAGGCCTCGGTGTTGCCATGAGAAATGGTCGCCAGGAAGTAAAAAATGCTGCTGATTATGTAACTTTATCCAATGATGAAGATGGAATTGCACATGTAATTGAAAAATTCTTCTAATAAATACCAAAGCTTCTGCAAATATATTCTGATAATCGGATATATTTGCAGAAGCTTTTTTCTTGACAAAAGTATATACTGTATATATAATAATTATATACAGTATATACTTTATAAAGAGGTGAATCCATGAAGATACTTATATCAAGTCAATCTGAACTTCCGATTTATGCGCAGATCCGGGAACAGATTAAGGAACAGATTTTAAACGGTCAGATTAAAGAAGGAACGATCCTCCCCTCTATTCGCAAACTCGCAAAAGAAGTGGGGGTCAGTGTTATCACAACCACCCGTGCCTATAATGACTTAGAAAAAGAAGGATTTATTGCATCCATGCAGGGAAAAGGAAGCATCGTCCTGTCAAAAGATAATGAAATCATGAAGGAAAAATATTTGATGCGAATTGAGGAAGGTGTGATGACAGCCATCGAGACAGCAAAACACATTGATATGGATGAAGAAGAATTCCATCGTCTGGTATCTGACCTTTGGAAGGAGTTGAGAGAATGAGTTTATTGAATGTACAGGGATTATGTAAAAATTATTCTGCATTTCATTTGGAAGATGTATCTTTTAAACTTCCCAAGGGATTTGTAATGGGATATATCGGAGAAAATGGAGCAGGAAAGACAACGACGTTAAATTTAATTACTCATCTGTGCAGAGCTGATCACGGGACAGTCACGATCGATGGAATCAGCTATGAGAATGAACCTGAGAAATATCTTGAAAACATTGGATTTATCGGGGATGAATCTTATTTTCCAGGAGAATTCCGAATGAAAGATGTAAAAGCAGTATTAAAATTAATGTATCCAAGTTTCAGAGAAGACAAATTCATAGCCATGACAACACAATGGAATCTTCCGGAAAAAACAAAAATTCAAAATTATTCCAGAGGTATGAAAGTAAAGTTAATGTTTGCTTCTGTACTTTGCCGAGATACAAAACTTTTAATTTTAGATGAAGCCACCAACGGGCTGGATCCGGTTATGAGAGCCGAGATAATTGAGATTCTTCAAGAATATATCATGGATGGAGAACACAGCATTCTCTTTTCTACACATGTATTAAGCGATCTGGAACAAATTGCAGATTATATTGTCTTTATCCATCAGGGAAAGATTTTATTGAATCAGACAAAAGAAGAGCTTTTAGAATCTTATGTAATGATACATGGAGATTCTGGAGATCTGACAAAAGAAAAGGAGAAAAAGATCATCGGACTTACAAGATCGGCATACGGATTCGATGGAATATTAAACAGTGCCGATGCAGAAGGATTTGGAAGAGAATTTTTAATCGAAAATGCAACGATCGACCAGATCATGCTTCATTATATAAAGAATGGAGGGAAATAAATGAACATATTTAAAATGACTCTTATTGATATTCGAAGAAGTAAATTTCAACTGCTTTTTATTATTTTATTTCTTTTTATTGCTGGGATTTTCATGCATTCCGGCAGCTCCGGCATGGGAGGAATTACTTACCTTACTTTCGCCACAGTCATCCTCTCCGGCCAGCCATTTTTATCCGAACAGAGAGCAGAAGCCGGATTTCTTTATATGCTGCCCGTGACAAAATCAGAACGGGTAGCCGGCCGATATTGTTTCGGTATGTTTTTAATGCTATTAATGATCATCGAAAGCCTGTTATTAAATTTAATGAAACGTTGGATCGATGGTGCCTATATCGAACATATATTGTTCCAGATCGGCATCTGTTTTGGAATTGGGATCATCGTGATTTCTTTACAATATGTACTATTCTATGCAATGGGAAAAATAAAAAGCCAGCAGTTCTTAGGTATCATTATGATGGCACCGGGATTTCTTATGTTTTTTATGATCAGTTATCTTGCTGACAATATAGAAGGAACCAGACTTCTGATATGGATTCTGGAACATCCGAACCAAATGATGACAGGATTGATCGCAGCAGGAATTTTCCTGTGGCTGATCGGAATGTTTGTCTGTATGGGAATCAGCAAAAAGAAAGATTTTCTATAAAAATACCCGCTTACATATGATCTGTAAGCGGGCTTTTTTCATTGAAAAGAGAGGATTAAAAATATATATGAAAAACTTTAATTAAAGTATAGCAGAAACGACTTTTGATTCAATATATAAACAATGAACTTTTATAAAAAAAATATAAACTTTCTTAACGAATCCTTTCATACTATAAATAAATCCAATATTCTCTCCACGTCTGCTCATATTGATCCGTTAAAACTTCCCTTGCCCTGTCATCTCACATTGTTCTACAAGCGTTTGGACCTGATCAAAATAATCTTTCAATTTCTGAGACTTTTTGATCTTCTTTAAGTATTTTTTCCCATCCGGAAACAGCATTCCAAAGTAAAACCAAAGCTCTTTCATCTTAAATAATACATTTCTGTCACCGCACTGCCATGTCTGATATCCATCACATATTTCTTGATGAAAAGCAAGAAATGTATCCTTTGTCATCCTCTGTCCGCCACGAATCTGCAGGGGCAGTGACGGATCAGAAATGGCTCCTCTGCCGAGCATAACAGAAGGAATATCCGGATAGATTACTTTCCACCTCTGATAATCCGCTGAAGAAAATAGATTGCCATTATAACAAAGTTTATGACGACTCTGTCCCAGCGCCCGGTCAAACCATTCCATACGCGGCAGTCCCTGATAGAAGTCCTTTTGTAGTCTCGGATGAATGATTAATTCTTCCATCGGATATTCATTGTAGATTTCTAGCAGCGTTTCAAATTCTTCCGGTTCATTAACTCCGATCCTTGTTTTCACCGATATCTTCATATCCACTCCTGTAAAAATCTGATCAAGAAACTCATCTAAAGCATCCGGCTCTGATAAAAATCCAGATCCGCGCTTTTTCGCGGTAACCGTTCCGGACGGGCATCCCAGATTCAGATTGACTTCCTCATATCCAAACTCCTTTAGTGCCTTTGCCGTCTTTATGAAGTGCTCCGCTTTATTCGTCAAAATCTGCGGTACAACCGGAATTCCCTCATTATGTTCGGGCAAAATATCTCTCTTTTCCCGCGGCATAAAGCAATGTGCCTGATTTGGAGCGAGAAATGGTGTAAAATACTTATCGATGCCGCCAAAATATCTGTGATGCGCATTGCGGAAAATATAACTGGTGATGCCTTCCATCGGCGCAAAATAAATCTTCATCTTTTCATTCCTAACGATTGTCGACTTTTTCCGGATACATATCATGGTGCGTTAGGCGGTCAAATGCGACCTGTTTCCACACGGTTCCTTCTTTTCCGTAATTGCAGTACGGATCGATCGAGATGCCGCCTCTCGGTGTAAATTTACCCCATACTTCAATATATTTTGGATCCATTAACTGAATCAGATCTTTCATAATAATATTCACGCAATCCTCATGAAAATCTCCGTGATTACGAAAACTAAACAAATACAATTTCAGAGATTTGCTTTCTACCATGCGCTCTCCCGGCACATAGGAGATATAGATCGTAGCAAAATCCGGCTGTCCGGTCATTGGGCACAAACTGGTAAATTCCGGACAGTTGAATTTCACAAAATAATCATTTTCCGGATGCTTATTCGGAAATGTCTCTAACACTTCCGGCGCATAATCATCTGCATATTTCGTTTTCTGATTTCCCAGCAGGGTCACTCCCTCTAATTCTTTTTTATTTCTTCCACTCATACTGTTCTCTTCCTTTCCAAAATTCTTTCATCATAAATTCGGCATTTCTAAGAGAAATGCTCTTGCGGTCCTGCCATTCTACGGGAAATAAATTCTGATATTCATATCCCAGCAGCCGCTCATCCAACAATAAGATCACTCCTTCATCGTCCTTCGTACGGATCACTCTTCCTGCAGCCTGCAGCACTTTATTCATGCCCGGATAGCGGTACGCATAATCGAATCCGGTTCCCAACGTCCGATCAAAATATTCTTTTAACAGATTCTGTTCGAACCCGACTCCTGGAAATCCATTACCTACGATCACTGTGCCGATCAGCTGCTCTCCTGTCAGATCGATTCCTTCCGAAAAAATACCTCCCATCACGCAAAGCGCAAGCAATGATTTCTTCCGTTCTTTTCGGAATTCAGCCAGAAACGTTTCACGCTCCGGTTCCTGCATATTTTGATTTTGAATTAAAATATCAGCTTTTATATCCAGTCCTCTATCATAAACGAATTCTGCAACTTTCTCAAGCATTTCATAAGATGGAAAAAACGCAATATAATTTCCGCTCCTCCCATTTAACAAAGCTTCCAAATACCAAAACATCTTTTCATACTCATTTTGATTTCTGCGGGTATATTTGCTCGTTACATCATTAGCAATAAAAATCCCTCTTTTCGCCGCATCAAACGGCGAAGGTACATAGATCGCTTTTTCCTCCTCATTCCCCATAAGCAACGCTTTATAATAGTTAACCGGAAGCAAGGTTGCAGAGAATAAGACCGCCGCCTTCGCAAAATCAAAACAGTTTTTCAGCTGCTTTGACGGGTTGATACAAAACAGCTTACAATAAAATCGTTTGTCCGCTTCTAACACATAGATTTCATATCCGTCTTCTATCGTATCATAAATATTCAGATAATGCTGCACACAAAAATACAGCTCCAGCAATACTTTTCTTGCTTCCGAATCTTCTTCGTTTTCTAAAAATGCATCCGCCTCAGATACAAATTGAAGCATAGCATAGACAAGCTGATCTGTTTCCTCGATGACACATCTTGTGCCCCATTTTTTCCTGAGTTCTAACATCTCTTTATTGCATCGATTTAAGGCATTGCGAAGTCGTTTTGCATATGCAGGCATCTGCCTGCGGACTTCCAGAAAATCCTGCTTGCATACGGCTGCGCTGTACATCGTCCTCGCCCGGTCCACCAGATTATGAGCCTCATCCACAAGATAATAAAAATCCAGCAGCCTGCCCTCTCCAAAAAATCTTTTTAACCGAACTTTCGGATCAAACACATAATTATAGTCACAGATAATTCCATCCGCAAAATCACAGACATCCAAACTGAGTTCATATGGACACACCTGAAATTTCTGCGCATACTCTTCGATCAGTTCTCTTGTAAATACAGTTTCATTCATGATCAGTTCATACAACGCCTGGTTGACCCGATCAAAATGTCCCTTCGCATAGGGGCACTGTTCCGGATTGCATTCTACTTCTTTTTGGAAACAGATCTTCTCCTTTGCGGTCAGCGTCACCGTAGAAAAATACAGCCCCTGATTTCTTAAAATTCCGAATGTCTCTTCTGCAGCCGTACGGGTAATCGTTTTTGCCGTCAGGTAGAACATCTTATCTGTATCTTTTTCTTCCATGCGTTTGATCGTCGGGTAGATCGTTGAGATCGTCTTCCCAATTCCCGTAGGAGCCTGTACAAACAGATGCTCCTCCTTCTTTAAGGACTGATAAACCGATGCCGAAAGCCCTTTTTGCCCGGTTCGGTATTCAAACGGAAACGTTTGCTTTCGAATCGATGTATTGCGCTTCCTCTTTGACTCATATACATAGTCACTCCAGATAAAGAAGCCATCCATCATATCCTCCATCCATGATTCCAACTGCTGCATCGATAAAACTTCGTAAAATCGCCGGATCTCCTCTGTCTCCATATGGCAGTATGTGATCTGTATACCGACCTGTTCCAGGCTCTGCTCTAATCCGTAAAAATAACCATAACACATCGCCTGTGCTTTATGAACAAATATCGGTTCTTCCAGCATCGTCAAATTCCGATAGGTCCCCTTTATTTCATCTATGGCCATGGTCCCATCTTTTGGAAAAATACCGTCTGCGCGACCTTCCACGATCACATCATATTCTTTATGATGGAACGTTCGTTTTAAAGATACCTCTTCTTTATAATCCACTCCCATCGAACGCTGAATCTTTCGATGAATGCGGCTTCCCGCCTGCATCGCATCGAGCGAGGCCTTCCTGCTTCCTCCCGAAGTCAGATCTCCGCTTCGACAGATGAATTCTACAAGATGCCTGACGGATATTTTTATTTGATTATCTTTAAGCTGTAAAATCATACCATCATCCCTTTATTTCTCGTTACCATTGTACCATATTCATCAATATTTTCCCTTATATTATTGAAAAAAAGAGATACAACCGCATCACATGCTGCTGTATCTCCTTTCTGATATTTTAAGAATTATTCAATTATCCCAACTGCTGATATGCATAAAGCAGATTTGGAATCAGCTGTTTCTTACGGGATACCACTCCAGGTAAGAATGCCGCACCATCCTTTGCTTCTGTTGTAAATGCTGTGGATACTACCTCTTCCGCATTGTCACCTGTCATGATCAGCAAAGTGCTTTCATCGAGGATATTGGTAATCATAATATAGATCATATCCAGACCCTCTTCCTCTGCAAGCTGAGGGATATATGGAAGAAGCATATCTTTGATCTCATATACTTCATCCATCGTCATAGAATTTACCTGTCCTACGCCAAACTGAATCTCTCCTGCGTTGAATTTCTTGAAATCCTGGAAACAGATTTCTTTTGGTGATTTTCCATTCAGATCACTTCCAGCTTTGAACATCTCTGTTGCATATTTTTCAATATCAATTTCTGCGATTTTTGCAAGGCGTTCTGCTGTGGCCTTATCGAGCGGTGTACAAGTTGGTGAACGGAACATCAAAGTATCGGATAAAATTGCTGATACCAATAAACCGGCAATCGGTTTTGTAATTTCAACGCAATTTTCATCATAAATCTGTGTTACGATCGTTGCTGTACATCCTACCGGCTGATTGCGGAAATAGATCGGTCCCATCGTCTCTAAACTGCCGATCTTGTGATGATCGATAATCTCTAAGATCTCTCCTTCTTCCAATCCGTCAACAGCCTGATCGATTTCATTATGATCCACTAAGATCACTTTTCTGCGTTCATAATCTAATAAACGACGGCGGGATGCAAATCCCATAAACTTATTATTATCTCTGATATTAATAACCGGATAATAACGGAAACGGCTTTTAGTCATGATCTCCTGAACCTTTTCAACTAGTTCATTTGATGGAATATTCACAGTCTTATCGCTTGTCGTCATATAATATCCACATGGCAAACTGTGGCTGATCAAACGGCTGGTGATAAAGGTATCGTGCGGTGTCGTAATAATATCGCATCCCTTTTCCCTTGCCAGCATCTTGATCGTATTCGAAACTTCCGCTCCCATACATACGATCATCAGACTCGCTCCTGCCTCGATGGAACAAAACTGTGCGTCATAGCGATTTCCAATAATTACGATATCCCCTTTACTGATAAACTTCTCCATCAGATCCGGATTTGCTGCTGAAACAAGGATCTTACCTTTCTTTACGCAGTCGTTCATATCACCGACAACTAATTCGCCGTCTAACGTCTCAACAATATTCTTATATGGAGTTCTTGCCTTTGATAAAGACTCATTATCGTATGCATCCATATCAGAATACGTGATATCGCTGGCCGTGATCAATCCCTTTAATGTCTGGTCTTCATTTAAGATCGGAAGATTGACGATTCCTTCTTCTCTCATCGTCTCCCACGCTTTCTTCAACGAAGTCTTTTCATTGATGGAAGGTACTTCATGTAATGGAATATCGATGATTCTCGGGTAGATGTCGGTCAGATATTCCGGTGCTTCTACTCCAAAATAATTGAGGACAAACTTTGTCTCGGAACTGATGCTTCCCAATCTCTTTGCCTTATAGCACTTATTCTCACTGATTGCATTTTTCAGATTCGTATAAGCTAACGCTGAACAAATAGAATCAGTATCCGGATTTTTGTGTCCAATGATGTAGGTACTCTTCATTTTTTTCTTGTCACTCCTTCTTTTTGCTTTATAAGATGCATTATACAGTATAAGGCAATGTTACGATAAACTGCGTATACATCTCATTGCTTTCCGCCTGGATCGTTCCGCCATGCAGTTCCACAATCTCCTTTGCAATCGCAAGTCCAAGACCTGCTCCCCCTGTATTTGTAGAACGGGCATCATCCAGCCGGTAAAACTTCTCAAATAAATGATTTAATTTATGTTCCGCAATCTGTTTCCCCTGATTGCGTACTGTAATACGCACAGCACTCTCCTGCTTTTCAACAAAAACGTCGATTGGAGTTCCTTCGTAACTGTACGATATTGCATTCCTGAATAGATTATCAAATACTCTTGCCATGCGCTCTGCATCGACAAATAATTCAATGTCGTCTTTTATATCGATATTACAGGTAATATTTTTCTTCTGAAAAACAGGATAAAATTCATCAATTAACTGCTCTAACAGCATATTCAGTGAAATCTTCTGCCTCTCCAATGTAATATTCTGCAGATTATAACGGGTGATTTCAAAAAATTCATTGATCAATTCACCAAGGCGTTTTGACTTTTCCAGAGATATCTTCGTGTACTTCGTCCTCTGCTCACACGGCATGTCCGGAGACTCATTTAATAAGCTCAAATATGCAATAATAGAAGTCAGAGGGGTCTTCAGATCATGCGCCAGATATATAACCAGATCATTTTTCCTCTGCTCACTCTGTAAAGCCTGATATTCTCTGTCCCGCAATGTATTCTTGATCGTATTCATCTGCGATTCCAACGGCTGCAGTTCATCAGACAGCTCAATCATATCCGATGATTCCTTTATGATCATATGGATGCCATTGCTGATCTCATCGAGATAATCGGTAAACCTCGACATTCCAAGGTAAAAGCTGAACAAATACAAAATAATAAATCCACAGGTAAGGATCATCGTCTTATTCTTCCAGAAGATCGTCCGGTACACTAATATTGCACTTTCCTCATCCATGCTCAGCTTTTGGAACAGCCCGACCATCAGATTCGCAAACGGTTCCTGAAATACACCATCAATTAAAATAAAATAAATACCATATCCAATTAATGCTGCAATTAATGTAAGGCCTATCGTCTGCAGCATAATCTTAAACTTTAAACCGCGATATTTAGGATTCTTCAATTTTATATCCTACTCCCCATACTGTCTTGATCAGTTCCTTATGTCCCATCACCGCACCTAATTTTTCGCGCAGATGACGGATATGAACCATAACTGTATTGTTATTATTTTTAAAATACTTTTCTTTCCATACCTGTTCAAATAAATTCTCTGAACTGATTACCTTTCCCTTCTGGGAAATTAAGATCCAAAGAATGTTGAACTCAATCGGCGTTAATGTGATCTCTGAATCCCCATACACACACTGATGCGTATTTTTGTTTAAGGTCAGACCGGCTATTTCCATCACATCCTGCTCTTCTTTTCTTCCTGCATCATTATACCTCGTATATCTGCGCAGTTGAGCTTTTACCCTTGCCACCAGTTCCAACGGCTCAAATGGCTTCTCAATATAATCATCCGCACCTAAGGTCAATCCATTAATCTTATCCATCGATCCGGTCTTCGCTGTCAGCATAACGACCGGAAAGTTATACTCTTTTCGTATCTCACTCAATAAAGAAAATCCATCCAGATCCGGCATCATAACATCTAAAAGTGCCAAATCAATATGTTCTTCTTTCACACACCTTAATGCATCAATTCCGTTATAAAATTTGTAAACATCAAAATTTTCATTTTTTAAATATAATTCTATGAAATCAGCGATCTCTCTTTCATCGTCTACCACTAAAATTTTTGTCCCCATATCGTTACCTCCTGCGGCATCTTCTGCCTGCTCAGTCTTTTCTTCCACCTTCAATCACCGAAAAACGATTTGTCCTTTCTTCCAGCTCATACCGGTTGTGTCCCTTTAAATGATAGATCGGCGTATACCGATACATATCCTCTATACAGTCTAATACCATTTCCCTTTCTTCCTGTGAAAAATCATTGATTTTGGAATCAATCTTTTCTTTTACCACATCGAGAGAATCACCATTCTGAATATAGATCAATATGGTCTTCACAAAAACGGTCGCCGGCATCATCTCTTTATATAGAGTTTCTAATGCATACGCTAATAACTGCGTTGTCCCTTCCCATCTTCCGATGCCGCTCATCTTACCGAGGACATTTGCTTCCTCAACGGAAAGCGCCGCATAATCCTGCTTTTCTCTTCTCATATGCCCAGCAAAGACTTTTTTCCTATCCCGTACTTCATAGGAAACCGCATAGTATTCATCGGTCTGCGTATTTTTCAAAATACCTAGAAAACTCCAAAGTTCCATTCTTCCAGTCAGAAAACTCCAAAACATAGAAAATGAAATATCATACTGCGCTTTTATTATATCATACATCTCAGTCAAATCGATCATTCCGTAAAAATATAAGATTCCTTTTACCGTATATTCCATCTCCTGATACATTTCTTTTTGTTTTTGTATCGCACGGCCTTTGAAAGAGAAATAAAAATTATGTTTTGCTTCTTCATTTATCTGAACCGTCTTCTCTTTATGGTCATATCTCAGGAATCCGAATTTTTCCAATGATTTGAAATTTCTCCGGCTAATATCTCCCGTATCCGGCATAGGATGCCCATCCCATATCAACAACAACAGGTCAAACTCTTCCTCCGAGAGCATCCTGGGAACGATCTCCGGTCTCTCCAGAAGATACTCTTCTAAAAACTTTGCCGGTTCCTGCATAGAAATCTTCCATGCATCTGCAATTCCCATTCTTTCGTACATTAAGGACAGTTCTTCCTGCGAATTTTGCGCTAACATCTGCTCCCAAGGTAGATCACTGAGAATCCTGGTTAATATTGCCATATAACGCTCCTATATCATCAAAAAATAAATACAAAACGTTCCTATCATGCCCCACATTAATGGAGTGACCTCTTTGTACCTTCCGCTAAATAGTGCTGTGAGTCCATAAATAATGAATCCAAAGGCAATCCCATCCGCGATTGAATATGTTAAGATCATCATAATAACCGTTGCAAAACCGGAAATTCCTTCCACATGATCTTTCCAATCAATTTTGGCAAATTGCTGTACCATCGTACTTCCTACAAAAATCAGAATCGGGGACGTTACACAATCCGTTATCAATCCAAATATCGGATACAAAAAGACTGACAGCAAAAACAAAATGCCTGCTGTAATAGCGGTAAGCCCGGTTCTGCCACCCGTCGCAATTCCTGCTTCCGATTCTATGTATGAACTCACGGAAGGTGCCCCCAGCACTGCTCCCACGATGGATCCCAAAGCATCTGATATCAGAGCCCGGTTAATATTTTCAGGTTCTCCATTTACCGTAGGCAACTTCGAACGGCTAATTACTGCAATCAGTGCCCCCGTTGTATCAAAAAAATCAACAAATAAAATCGAAATAAAAATGATGATAACATTTATCGAGGAAAATAACTCTGAAAATCCTCTCGTAAACGCCCCAAAAGTGGTTACCTGCTCAGGAAAGAACGATAATTCGGACGAAAATCTCGGTAATCCTTCACTGCGTGAAAAAAATCCCATAATAAGACCAACGACAATCGTCGCCGCCATCCCTTTTAAGATTGGAAACTTTTTCTGGCGAATACTGAGCAATAATAGCACAATAATTCCAAACAGCGTTACAAACACTTCCGGATCATAGATCTTTCCAAGTGTCACAAGAGTCTGACTATTGCTAATAATAATCGCACTGTTCTTAAGTCCGATAAAGGTTAGAAAGCATCCGGTCCCTCCACTGATCGCATATTTCAAATGTGCCGGAATGGACGTCAGAATAGACTTTCGGACCCCGGTCACTGCAAGGATCAGAAAGAGAATACCGGCAAAAAAGACGGCACAAAGCCCTGCCTGCCAGCTATATCCCATTCTTCCACAGATCGTTGTCGAGAACAATGCAGTCACGCCAAGGCTTGGCGCAAGCGCTACGGGATAATTAGCCAATAGGCCCATAATAATACAACCGATCCCTGAGGCCAACAAGACAGAAGAAAAAGCTGCCGCCTCCTGCATCCCAGTTGAAGTCATCATCGATACGATGACACTAACAATATAAATCATCGAGCAATACGTAGCAAACCCCGCCGCAATCTCCGTCTTTATATTTGTTTTCCTTTGTTTTAACCGAAATAAATGCTCCATTCTGAGCAACTCCTTTAAATCGCTGCAATGATCTCAACTTCACATAATACTCCCTTTGGCAGAGATTTCACGCCAACACAGGATCTTGCAGGTTTTGATGTAAAATATTCTCCATATACCTCATTAAAATCTGCAAAATCATTGATATCTGCCAGAAAACAGGTTGTCTTGATCACATGATCAAAATCCGTTCCTGCAGCCTCTAATACAGCCCCCAAATTCTGACAAACTCTATGTGTCTGTTCCTTAATTCCACCTTCGGTCACGTCACCTGTTGCCGGGTCTAAGCAAATCTGTCCTGATGTATATAAGATTCCATTGTATACAACTGCCTGTGAATATGGTCCAATAGCACCTGGTGCTTTTTCTGTTGCGATTTTCTTCATAATTATTGTTTCCTTTCAAAAATGAATTATAATTTCTTACTATTTTACCACATATGTAAGAGAAATTGGAGCAAAAATTACTCTACACTCTTGAGAGATTCTACCATGTCGATCTTTTTCAGCTTAAAATACATAACCATATTGACAATGATCGCAAATAGAAATGTCAACAGAATGCTGAAAACATAGCTCTGCGGGAAAATTTCTCTTCCAAACATAATATAATCAACTTCCGCTGTCAGTATCACATAACGATGCAGTGCAATCCCCATAAATATTCCAAAAAATGTCCCAATCATCGTCAACAATACATTTTCTCTGTATACATAAGCAGCCAGCTCCGCCTGATAAAATCCCAGAACTTTTATTGTTGCCAGTTCTCGTCGTCTCTCCTCAATATTAATGTTATTCAAATTATATAAAACAACAAATGCCAGAAGTCCTGCCGAAAAAACCAGAACGAATACAACAATATCCAGATTGCCGAGCATATCCGCCATCTCGCCTTCTGTATCCGACACAAAAGACACAGAATTCACCCCATCCTGTTTGAGAAGATTTTCGCTTAATTTCTTTTCAAAGGCATCCTTCTTGCTCTTTGTATTACAGATCAGTTCATTATAAACAGGCTCTTTTTGATAGACTTTTTGATACAGGGCCTTTGACATAAAAACATAATGATGCAGATAATTTTCGGAAATCGCCGTCACTTTTACTTTAACAGCCTTTGTATCCCCTTCTTTTAAGGAAATCTGATCACCTTCCTCTATATCCAGCATCTTCGCAACTTTTTCTGTTATAATAACGCCATCGTCCTCTAACCGGTACGTTTTCCCTGATATCCTATCTTGAAATTTGATATACCGGTTAATCTCGCTGTTATCCTCGGGTACGATCACATATCCGGTTTTGCTTCCCTGATCATTTTCAATGCTCATTGACGTATTCCGCACCTTGATTCCCGAAGTGATTTCATTCTTCTCCAACACCGTATGCATATCCTCTGAAAGCTTTTCATCTTCTTCGTCAAAATCAATCATGGCATCATATATATGAAGCTTTTTATACTGATTGTCTGTAATTGCATAGATGGAATTGCTCAACCCGAAACCAACCAATAGTAATGACATACAGCCGCCAATCCCTATGATCGTCATAAAGAATCTCTTTTTATACCGAAGCAGATTTCGAATAGAGGATTTCCACGAAAAACTGATCCGCTTCCATACAAAAGGAATTCTTTCTAATAATACGCGCTTTCCTTCTTTTGGCGACTCCGGCCGCATCAATTGTGCCGGAACTTCCTGCAATGTGCGATAACAGGAAAATAAAGTAGCTCCAATTGTAGAAATAAATGCTGCTCCGGAAGCTTTTAACCCAAGGCCGATGTGAATTGGAGCTGCAACACCGTGTACACCTGTATACATCATACAATATGCCACGATGATAATCCTTGGCAAGACCGTCTCACCTGCAATAACGCCTAATATGCTGCCCAAAACGGTGGCTAACACCGCATAGATCAGATACTTCCCTGCAATCTGCAGCTTGCTGTATCCCAGAGCCTTCATCGTCCCCATCTGTGTCCGTTCCTTTTCTACCATACGCGTCATAGTCGTTAAGCTGACTAATGCCGCCACAAGGAAAAAGATCAAAGGAAACAATTCTCCAATCGCACCAATCCTCTCCGAATCCTGACCAAACTCCACATAAGACTGAATTTTATTGCGATCCAAAACATACCATTTTCCTTTTTTTAGATCATTTACTTCCTCTTTTGCATCCTGTATCTTTTTCTCCGCTTTTGTAAATTCCGTGTCTGCTTTTTTCTTTTGCTTTTTATACTTTGCAAGTCCCTCCTGATACTCTTTCTTCGCTTTTTTTAAGTCCTTTATACCCTGTTCGTATTCCTTTTTCCCATCCTTCAGCTTTTTCTCAGAACTGCTAAGTGTCGTTTTGGCCTTTTTTAGCTGCTGTTCGGAAGAATCCAATCTTCTTTTTGCTGCATCCAGTTCCCTTTTCGTTGCATCCAGTTTTGTCTTTGCCGCATCCAGTTCCTTTTTGCCTGCAAGGTATGCCTGATACTGGTTATAAAGTTCTCCATGTTCCGGGGTCAGTTGATCACAGGTTAGTCCATAAGCTGCTGCAGCCTGGTCCAATGAAGTCTTCGACTGATCTAGCTTCTGCTTTTGCTGCTTATAATCCTCTAATCCCTGATCATATTGTTTTTTCCCGCTTTGATATTCTTTTTTTCCGGAATTTAATTCCCTGATTCCGTTTTCATAGTCCCGTCTTCCTGCTTCCAGCTGCTTTTCTCCGGAATCCAGCTCCTTTTTCGAGTCCGCTAGCTTCTTCTGCCCGGAATTCAGTTCTGTCTTTGCATGATCTAGTTTTTCTTTTGCATCTGATAATTTCTTTTGTACTTTTTTCTTCTGCTTGTTATACTTCTTTTCCTCTGCAGATATCTTATCAAGGGCTTCATTCCGTACTTCCTGAAAACGAACCTCTTCTCTCTCCCCTTTGATATCTTCAATACGGTCCGTTACTGATTCGATCCGATCATCGTATTCATCTGTATAAGCAGTCAGATCTTTTGCATCTTTTACTGTAATATAAATTTCGGTATAAACATCCATGTCAAAATCATTTTTAGGAACAACGATAAAACCGGATAACTTTCCATTTCCAATCGTTGTTGTTCCTTTATTTCTCGTCAGATAATAATTATAATCTGCCATGCCCACAATTTTATACGTACTATCTTTCAGAAAATCTTCCAGCTTATCATCATCACCGGATTTTAAGGTAAGTGTATCCCCAATCTTTACATCATTCTCTTCCGCAAAACGGGTATCCACGATACACTCGCCGCTCCGTTTCATCTGACGGCCTTTTGTCATACTCAACTGATTCAGATGCTCCGTCTGTGCATACACTTTAATTGCCTTTTCGCTTTGCCCAATATCACACAATACATCTTTTGAATAGGATGCCTCTGCTTCTTCTACTCCTTTGATTCTCTGAATTTCCAAAAAGTCTTTATTCGTCAACCCCTGTGTGCTAATCACACGGATATCCATAAAATTCTGTTCATCATACTGTCTGTCAACCGATAACTGCATATCGGGTTCCGTTGCACGGATACCGGAAAAAAACGCAACTCCCAGTGCGACTAAAAATAAAATTGATAAAAAACGCGGAAGGCTTTTTTGTATTTCTCTTAACCATTCTGTCCATAGTGCTTTTCTCATGCATAACACCTTACCATTCTATCTCTTCTACTGATTGTGGCTGTTCGTTCATCTTAATGCTGTTGATTTTTCCGCTCTTTATTTCAATAATGCGGTCTGCCATTGGTGCAATTGCCAGATTATGTGTAATCAAAATGACAGTCTTGTTCTTTTTCCTGCATGTATCCTGCAGCAATTTTAAAATTGATTTTCCCGTCTTATAATCCAATGCACCAGTTGGCTCATCACATAGTAATAATTTCGGATTTTTCGCGAGAGCTCTAGCAATAGAGACCCTCTGCTGCTCTCCCCCTGAAAGCTGAGCCGGAAAATTGATCAATCGTTCTCCTAATCCAACTTCCTCTAAAACAGTTCTCGCATCAAGCGGATTTTTACAAATTTGAGAAGCCAATTCCACATTCTCCAGCGCAGTCAGATTCGGAATCAGATTATAAAACTGAAATACAAATCCAATATCATCTCTGCGATATCTGGTCAACTGCCTTTCGTTATATTTTGCTATATCTTTGCCATCAATGAAAATCTGACCGCTCGTGGCATGATCCATTCCTCCTAAAATATTCAAAACAGTTGTCTTCCCGGCTCCGCTGGCACCTACGATCACCACAAATTCACCCTTTTCAATCGAAAAATCAATTCCATCAACTGCCTTTGTAATAACATTTCCTGTTTGGTATATTTTTTTGACATCTACTAATCTTACAAATTCATTCACCAAATTCTCACCTTCTATCATGATCAAACTCTTTCCACGCTTCCTGGCCTTTGCGCATCCTGGCAGTCATTCTAATATAATTCATCTGCCCGATCAAATATTGTCTTATCCGTCCATCTTCATATACCGTCAGATAATAATCCTCATCCGTTAACGTGATCGCCCATGGACTGGCATAATGTGCATCTACGATTTTCTGAAGATTCCCATCTTCCGCCTTTTCCCATCCGGTGTACCGAAACGATATCTCCCGGTTCCTCGTAATCGCTTTATGAATTACTTCAATATTAAGAGATAAACTCTCATTCATCGCCTTAATACGATCCGTTACATAAATTTTCCCGTCGAGTGTCTCTGCCTCCCATTGGCTGCAAAGCCTTTTGATGATTTCTGTCATTTCTTTTGATTTTCTGGCAGTCAGCAGCCTGGAAGACTTAATTGTATTCACCAGAGCATGTATGTCCTGTTGACTGAATAAATGATTTTTTAAATAATACCCCGCCGGATGTTCCCGTCGGTTTTGAATATCCCATCCGATCGATCGTAGCACTTCCAGATCATCATAAATGCT
Organism: Lachnospiraceae bacterium; assembly: GCA_030531165.1. Classification (GTDB taxonomy): domain Bacteria; phylum Bacillota; class Clostridia; order Lachnospirales; family Lachnospiraceae; genus Fimousia. Next base: position 39,631 of record JAUNOI010000001.1, on the reverse strand, counting down.
CTTCCTCTCAGCATGGATATTCTTACTTTCCATATATGCTAAAATCTGCTGCATGGAAACCACATGTTCTTCATCCGTCTGCTTCCACAAAAGTTCCATCAAATATATCAGCTTTAATTTTTGATTTTTCGATCTTGCCATTTTGTATCCATCCATTTATCGTCTCTATATTCATATAGTTATTTTAACATTTTTATTTTATAAAAGAAATGATAAGAGCCGATAAAAAAACAAAAAGAACCACTCTGAAGTGATTCTTCTTGCTTGTAGGAATTATGATATGTTAACTTTATATGATTTGGCACAAAGTACTTACGACTTTCGTCATAAGATAAATGTAAAACCGTCTTTTGTGTTGGCCACCTGGTGAGCAGAAACCTGAATGGTTTCCCTCATCACAGTAACAGCCATTGAGTATTTATAGTATGAGATTATGGATCACAAAAAATGTTTTTCATTTATGCTACTATTATATATAACTTTTTTACTTTGCGCAATAATAGAAACAATGCAACTTTTTTCACTTTTTCATAGTTTTTCTCTATACTTTATTGATAACACCTCTCACAAGCCCGATATCCCTGCTGTTCTGCATCTTTCACCGAATCAAAGTAAATGCGGTTTTTCTCTGCCGGAAGATTTGACTCGTCCTGAGCATGATATACTTTTGTCTGCCGGTTTCCAATCACCTTTTCCTCGGATCCATTTTCTCCTGAATCGGCAGTTGTATTCGCATTTGATTTTGAAATACTCTGATCTTTCAAATTGCTTCGGGCACCATCTTCATAACTTTCAACAGATAAATTCTTTCCATCCGACATGATGATGATCGACCCCATTTCATCTGTCCTCAATACTTCTTCTGAGGTATATTTTTCCAGACGTCTCAGTACATTCCTATCAGGATGTCCGTAATGGTTATCTGCCCCAACACTTATGACTGAATATACAGGAGATACATCCCGGATAAACATAATTCCGTTCGCCGTATCGGAACCATGGTGACTTGCTTTCAGGACATCTACATCGATATCATATGTCTCATTCATCTTATTCTCCATACGCGCCGTAGTATCTCCGGTAAATAAGAAACTGGTGTCCCCATAGTCAAGGCGGATGACTAAACTGCTCTCATTATTGTCCCTGGTCTCCCCGATCGGCCCAAGCAAAGTTCCTTCACTGCCTGTTCCAAAATCAATCACATCTCCCGCTTCTGGCACCTGCTTCTCTAATCGTTTATCCTTTAACGCTTTTATCATCTTTTTATATGCCTGAGATTCACTCACAGCATCCGATGTATAAAAATTGTCTATAGAATATTCCTGAATGATTTTATAGGCAGATCCCATATGATCAGCATCAGGATGAGTCACGATCATATTATCGATTTTCTCTACACCCTGCTCATTCAAATAAAAAGACAGATCATCATAATGAGCATTCGTTCCTGTATCGATCAGGGAATTCTTACCATCAATCTGAATCAGGGCTGCATCTCCCTGTCCCACGTCAATAAAATGTACCATACACTCATCCTGAACGCCTTGTTTTGACATCTCTGACTGACTGCATCCCGATATGCCGGCTCCGCAGACGCAGATCATGAAAAAAGTAACAATATATGCTGCAATTCTTTTCATTATCCATCCACTCCTCTTTTATCATCTAAGTGTATGAGAATCTTCTCCCAATGTTCCCGTAAACGATCCAACGAATAAGCCGCATTCGCGGGACTTGTAGATGGAAGGGCCGTAATCCGGACTTCTGTTCTCGGATCGATATACTTTTTATATAATTTTTCCGCTAATCTGCCATTCGCAAAAACCGCCTGAATATTCGGATAATCCGACAACAATTCCGGTATCTTTGCTGGGACAACATTGCGGATACTGCTGTCGCTCGAACCCGTAATATCACAGCTTTCAATCACATCCCAGATTCCTACACCGTGTGTCCTGAGCATCTCTTTCTTCTCCTCAATCGTTGCCGGAACATCGCACTCTAATATCGATGCGAGCAGCTTCCAGAATCGATTCTGCGGATGTCCATAATAGAAGGCGTTCTCCCGGGACTTTACCGACGGAAAACTTCCAAGAATCAAGATCTTCGTATTATGATCTACAATCGGAATAAACTCATGTGTTACATGTGTCTCTTTCATTCTCTCACCTCTTTTTCGAATGTGCGTTCTATTATATAATAAACAATATAAAAAGGCAAGAAAATACCGTGTAATAAAAACTCAGCGCCAATTCATTACACGGTACCTCTCATATCTGATCTCTTATCTGCGCGAAATACTTTTTACGCATGAAATTATTTTATTTAACGACCACTTTAATCGTTACTGTTTTCGATCCTGCATTATAGTTTCCTTTTGCTTTTGCAGAAATCTTCACATTAATCTTATAAGTTCCTTTCTTTGTTCCCTTCTTGATCGTCACTTTTCCGGTTGACTTATTCACAGAAAGTTTGTTGCTGCTCTTAGATGCTTTGCTGTAAGATAATTTACCTTTGCTGTTTACAGATGCCCCGATCGAGAATGTCTGGCTTGCTTTTTTCACTGTTGCAGCTTTGTAAGATTTTGAAGTTGTCTTTACCTTAATTGTCGGAGAAGCTTTTGTAATGCTAAACTTCGTAATCTTGCTTGTTACACCCTTATAATTTGCATCTGCTGCAACGACTGCTTTTACGTAATAAGTACCCACAGACTTTGGAGCACTGATCTTTTTCTTGCCTTTGGAATCAGAATAGTAGGTATAAGTTACTTTTCCTTTGCTTCCCTTTACAGTTGCAAGACCGGATACTGCCTTTCCCGTATATTTTACAGATGATTTGATCGTTACGGTAGAAGCAGCCTTATTCACTGTCACTGTAACTGTCTTAACAGCTTCCTTATATACACTGGAAGCCGCTGCTGTCATTGTGATATCGGCTGTTCCGGCACCCTTGATCGTTACGTTTCCACTTTCATCTACGGTTGCCACTTTTGTATTGTCAGATGCATAAGATAACTCTGTTTTTGCTTTAGCCCCAAGACTGAATGCTTTATCACCATATGTTTTTGTATAAGAATCACTTACACCTGTGATTTCCTGATCAGCTGCAGAAACCGTAAATGCGTACTCAGCATTTACATAAGTATTCGTGCTATCAACAAATACCACTTCATAATTTCCTGCTCCACCGATTTCAGCTACTTCATCTGCTGAAATTGTTAACACGCCATTTTCATATGTATAAGTTCCTTCTTTTGCAATTGTATTTCCATGTCCCATGGAACGTCCAACGCTTTGTAATGCAAATCCTTCCGGAAGATTTGAAGCATCGATCTTCACAGAAAGACTTCCGTCAGAAGCAATGACTGCTTCTTTGTCTCCTGTGATCTCTGCAGATGCAGGAAGCTGATTTTTTACCTTTACATTGCTGGATGTTAAATCGAATTCATACGCACCATCCGTTGTATAATAAGTAAAGCTTGTAATAACAGAACCAGGGATATCTGCAAACTGTTTGTAGTTTGTAGAATTTCCCATCTTAACCATCGGTGAATCTTCTGCGATACGGAAGCTGAATTCATGTGTCCGAGTCCATAAATTTTCCATATAACCGAGTGTATAGGTCTTCTCTACGCCATCTTTTACTGCAGTAAATGTACCACCAATCAAGTTATCAAACCCGATTAATGCTTTACTGTTTCTGTCAGAAGGATCCGGCAGATACTTCTGCTCTTCTTCTTTGGCAAGTACACAGTAGTCACCCCAGGCACTTGGTGCCTCAATTTCTGCCGTTGCTTTTACCTTTGTTACATCTGTTGTTGTGATTCCATTGCCATCAAATGCACCGTTCTCAGACATCGTCAGATACCATGCTGGTGCTTTTGTCTGATCTTCATTTAAAGTGATCAGAGCCTTTTGTTCCTCTGACAATGCATTGTATGCATTAGCATCAATTGCTACAGGTACATTTTTTACACCTGTATAGTTTGTACCGTTTCCATCTTCTGTCGGCTCACTAACGCAGTTTGCGATTCTGCCGGCAAAATTTGTTGTAGCAGATGTAATAACATCAAAGTTATCATTTCCATATAACTGTGTCCATGTAACTGCTCCCGTATAAATTCCATAATAAACAGTTTCGGCTGCTAACGCCGTTACGGCAGCTGATGGAACAATCGTAACAATCATTACAAATGTCAGAATCATTGACATAAATTTTGCTAATAATGATTTTCTCATATTATCCTCCTAAAAGCTATGAGAAACACGCTTTGCGGGTTTCCCGTCATACGGACATCATATTCCGGATTGTCCGTGCAGGTTACATAGTTACATTTAACAACATGAGGCGCCTTCATGCCGGTTAAATAAAGTTTGTCGACCGAAGAAACGCCAAATAAAGTCATTGATTGGCTGTTCTCCCTGCATTTATCTAAATCTTTACATATTGACCGTAAAGAGACAGATCAAGATTAATATCACCGCTTTTATTAATACAAAAAAGAGTTCATGTCCCCGGAATCTCTTTCCGGATCCCAAATGAATATTCTGTTTTGGACATACATCGATACACTGAAGGCAATGAATGCATTCTCCTTCATTCTTCTGATCCCGCTTGATCTCCATATCCACCGGACACTTCATCTGGCATGCCCTGCATTTTGGGATACATCGTTCCCGGTCCCGATCCAGAACAGACACCGGCAAAACCGGCATCCATGCAAATGCTGCTCCCATCGGACACAAATACTGACAGAAAAACCGTTCCTTAAAACACATTCCGATCAAGATCAAAAAGAATAGTATGTATCCAATCAAATTTTCCATTCCTGGAAAATTACCATTATACAGCATGGAAAACACTTCCCACGGACTTGTTCCAGCAAAATGATCCGTAAGTCCAAACGCGTAAATCGCAATCAGTGCAATCAGCAGTATATATTTGGTCTTTTGAAGCCATACACAGATCTCAGATCGAAACCAGGGAAGGCTTATTCTTTTTTTTCGTTTTTTTGTAATTTTCTTCTGAATCCCCTGTGATAATGCATACATCCCATCGCCAAGCGAGCCAAAAGCACATGCATATCCGCAGAAAAATCTCCCAAATAAAATTGTAAATGCACATAACGCAATGAACGTTGATAAAAAGCCATTCATCGTAATCGGATTTCCATCTCTGATCTGTCCAATCACATATTTGATGCCCGAATATGCAGATGTATATAATGCTGGCATCCATAAGAAAAAGATAATTTGGATTACATGCCTTAACAGGCGGTGCACATCTCTTGCTTTCATCCTATTCCGCCTCCTTTAACGCACGATTTACTGCCTCGATCAATCCGTTCGAGCTATAGGTCGCCCCACTGGCTATATCAACATCCCCAGTCTGCTGTTTCAACATATCAGCAAGGATGCTTTTTGCATTATCCAGATATGCCGCATCCTCCTGTTCTGCACTGACTACTTCAATATTCGTGATCCGTCCGTCTGCGATCGTTACACGAACTTTTATTTCACCGCCAAATCCTGTTCCGCTTCCTTCAAATGTGCCATCACTCCATTTGACCAGAGTTGCGGCAGCCTGCTGATTCTTTTTTTCAATCTCAGCCTCTTTTTCTGCACGCACGGATGCAATTCCCTGATATCCAATACAGATACCGATGATCAAACAAAAATTTATCACTTTCATCAAAAAATGTTTATGCTCTTTTATCAGTTTTATCATGATGTCTTCCTTTTACTGCGCACCAGCCAATGCTTTGCCAACTGCCTCGATAATTGCTCTTGAGGAACAGGTTGCCCCGCTGACGATATCCACTTCCGTTGACTGTTTTTCGATGATCTGTTTTATCATACCCGGTTTCGATGGAGTACCATTTAATGCACGATTCATATACCATTCATTATCATCCAGATAGTAGGCCTCTCCATAGACGAAATTGTTGATCGTTGTGATCTTTCCTTTCTGAATGATGATATCCAGCTGAACAGAGTATGGATCAAAGGAATAGTCGTTTGTCTCACAGGTGCCGATTCCCGTATAAGTACCGTCTTTATACTTTCCTGTCTCTTCCTGGACATCATCCTTTTTACCCTCAGTTGTATCATCTTTTTTATCAGAATCTGTATCTTTTGTCTGTGCTTTTGCCAGCGCTTCATTCACCGCTTCAATAATTCCATTTGAGCTCATTGTTGCTCCGCTGACAACATCAACCTTTGTCGACTGCTTTGCGATCATCGTCTTAAAAAGTTTTTTTGCAGAAGCAAAGAACGAAGGTGTGTCTTCATGACTGACAACCTTAATTTTTGTCATACGATTATTTTTAATTGTGACAGATAATGTTGTCGTTCCTCCATGATAACCTTCGCCGCTGCCTTTATAAGTACCATCTTTATGTTTCCCGGATAACTTTAAAGAAGTATCAACTTGATCCTTCTTTTTCTCAGTACTCTTTGTTGAATCCGATTTCTTTGTCGTTGCTGCCTTGCTGAGCGCGTTGCGCACCGCTTTAATGATTCCATTAGAGCTGTATGTCGCCCCGCTGACTGCGTCTACATTTGTAGACTGTTTCTTTAAAATAGATGAAATGATCGTAGATTTTGCTTTATTAAAATAAGACGGCGTATCCTGATTGCTTAATACTTTAATATTTATTATTTTATTATTTTTAATGGATACCGACACCTTTGTCGTACCGCCCCAGCCTTTCGCGCTTCCCGTGTAAGTGCCGTCTTTATAAGTTCCGGATTCTTTTACCGCTGCAAGCTTTGCTGCTTTTGCAGTACTTGCAGTTCCTTTTGCAGTAGAATGATCCACTTCTCCTGTCAAGGCGTTCTTAACCGCAGCGATAATTCCTTTGGAACTGTAAGTTGCTCCGCTGACCACATCCACATTTAACGATTGTGATGAGATAATTCCTGCAATTACCCCAGCTTTTGCACGATTGAAAAAAGAAGCATCATCCGATGAGTTCAAAACATTAATTGCTGTAATTTTATGATCCTTTACAGTAACGGAAACTTTGATCGTTCCATGGAATCCCGTCCCACTTCCTTCATAAGTTCCATCTTTGATCTTAGAAAGATCTAGATCGCCTCCTGAAACGCTTTTTGCCTTCTTATCCTTATCTGTTTCCGAAGACTCCGCGCTGACTTCCTTTGTAATTACCGGTTCCGTCACTTTTGGTTCTGTATATCCAAATATGCTGTTCCCCGCAAGACTGATGATAAAAATAAACGGTACAAATTGTATTAAATTGAAGTCCTTTAACTTTGTTAATCTTTTTAAAATCTGTTTCATATCCTCTCTCCCGCCGACTTTTCTATTGATATTCATTATCATTTTCAATTTAATAATACTTTTTTATTTTAAAAAATTTTATTTTCGCTTGCAACGGATTAATGTTCATCTTTTTTCATTAATATTGATAAAGATTATCAAATACATTTTAAAAACAGGCACAGATGCAAATAAATTTGCTCTGTGCCCGTTTGATGGGAAAATACACTTCCTTATATTTAATAAAAAAGAAGGTTTATCATTATTTTACTTTTACCTTTACTGTTGCTGTTTTTGATGCTGAATCATAGTTTGTTCCATCAGAAGCAGTAACCTTTACTTTTATTGAATACGTTCCCTTTTTCGTACCTTTTTTCATTGTGATCTTACCGGATTTCTTATCAATAGAAAGTTGTGAACTTCCACCTGCTTTTTTATAAGTATAAGAGGTTTTCGCTCCACTTACGCTTACCTTAGACGTAACCTGTTTTGCTTTTTTCACTTTTGCATATTTTACCGTCTTTGCCGCAGTAGATACTTTGATTTTCTGGGATGCCTTTTTAATCGTCAGTTTCACAGCACTGCTTGTTGCTGCTTTATAATTGTCATCTGCAGCAACGGTTGCTTTTACGTAATAGGTCCCTGCATTCTTAACTTTTGAAGCCGATACGGCTTTTTTACATTTTGAATCAGAGTAATATTTGTAAGATACTTTTCCGGTACTTCCGGTTACTGCTGCTTCTCCGATGCTGACTGCCTTACCCGTATAAGTAACTGTCTTAGCTTTTAATGTAACTTTTGAACCGGCTTTTTCCACGAGTGCATTCATCGCATTTGTCAAATGCTCTGTCTGTTCTGTTATTTCTGAGGAATAAATAATATCTTTGGCTAAAAGATCTTTCGTCTCTTGAAGTTCCGTCTGGAAATCGCTCCAGTTCTTATCTGCTTTATAATCATCCGCTTTCAATGCATCCGCTTCATTCACAAGCGCAGTTAAGGCTTCTATTTCTTCTGCAGAAGCCTCTGTATCAGCTCCTACGATATTTTTAACAGATGCTTCAAAATCAACCGTATAATCTTCATATCCGAGCGCAATCACTTTCAGTGACCAGTATCCGGTTCCATCATATCCTTCCGGAAGCTTGCATCGCGCTGAATCCGTTAATCCGAGCTGGATCCCCATTGCTTTGTGCATCCAATTATCTGCTGCAAACTTTGTTCCATAAGTTGCCAATGCATTCGTACGCGTACCGTCATTTCCATAATACGTCCACTGAACTTCCTGCATTGCTGCGCCAAGAGCGCCATAGCCGTCTCCTGTCAGGTCAACTCTTAAGAATTCGCCATAAGAACCGCTTGCATCTTTTACCGTTGCAACAATATCCGATGCTTTCTTTAACTCAACATCTTTTAATCCCGATTCAGTTCCATTTGATCTTGCTGAAAAAGAATACGTACCGTCTGCATTTTTCGAAACAGTTTTTAATCCGTTTGTTTCGGATGTGACATTTGCTGTGTACGTATATGCAGCCAACTGATTTTCACTGTATCCGCCTTTTAATTCTTCACCATTATATACAACATCATGTGTCTTAACAAAATCATCGAGATCTTCTGCCGCCACTTTAACTGGAACATATTTTAACCCATTGACAAGATAGTGGTCCATCGTTGCCGTCGCTCCATCGTTTTTTGTAATTTCACCTCTGGAAAATCCGATTGAACTTCCATCCCTCAAATAAATCGTCGATCCATCTTCCGACCAATATGCCATGTTATAGGCATGACCATCCGTATCATAGATCGTCACATCACACTGATAATTTCCTCGATGAAGCCCATGGTTGGTCGTTGCACGGGAAACGGCATCAAACGCACCTTTATCCGTCTCACCGCGGGTATCCGTCTCATCAGATGATGAAGCATCTCCTGCCGCATACACCCCTTCATTCGCCCAATACTCAGACCAGGAAAGACTAGAATACAGATACGTATATTCATGATCCGAAGTTTCCGCTTTTACGGCAACTGCATTCAATGGAGTAACTACTGGTGACGCAACTGCGATCATTGCCGCGGAAAGTGTAATTGCAAGCGCTTTTTTTAATGTTGTCAAATGCATATTTTTTACCTCCTGTTAATAATTGATATTGATTTTCATTATCTAACATGAGCAAGATTATACGCAATACATCTATATGCCGCAAGAGGATATTGATCGATTTTTCTCACCTGGAATATACTGAAAATTATTCTCATTTACGGCTATAAAATCAGATAATAGCATATTATTTTCTGATAATTTTGAAGTCATAATCAGAGCTAAAGTGATCTTCTATTCCTTCTGATACATAAATATTGTCCTCCTGATCCACAAGAATAAAATCAAACTCATCCTTATGCTCTTTCCAGTAATTGATAGATTTGTCTTTTCCTAATACGAATAAAGTTGTAGAAAGACAGTCTGCTTTCATTCCGGCTTTACTGACAATTGTCACTGAAACCAGGTCCGAATCCGCCGGTTTTCCTGTCTTAGGATCCAAAATATGATGATAGGTCTTCCCATCTTCTTCAAAATAGCGTTCGTATCCTCCAGATGTGATTACCGCTTCATCCTTTGCCTCATAGGTTCCCACCATATCAAAATGATCATTCGGCGATTCAATACCTACCTTCCATCTGCTGCCATCCGGCTTCTTTCCAATAGCCTGAACATTTCCTCCAAGACTGATAATCCCGTGGCTGATCTGATATTCCTCAAAAATCTGTGCTACTGACTGGGAAGCAAATCCCTTTGCAATACCTCCAAGATCAATCTGCGCGCCATCCAATAAAGTCACTGTATTACTTTCCTTTTCTACGATCACCTTATCCATGCCGATATGCTTCTTTAAAATTTTTACAATCTCAGCGTCTTTTGGCACATGATACTTCTGTGTTGTAAATCCCCATAGATCCATCAATGGATATATTGTGATATCAAACGCCCCATCGGTTTCCTCCGATATCTTCTGAGCACATTCAATCAATTCTACAGTCTCATTTGATGCCGTTATCTGCTTCTCTTTATTTAGCACGCTAACTTCACTCTTCTCATTACCAACTGACCACATATCATCCAGGCGTTCGATTTCCGTCTTTGCCGCATCCAACGCATCATCTCTGTTTTCTCCATATGCACGTAAAGTCATATAAGTATCCATTGCATCAACGTCAATGCTCGATTCCGCCTGATCCTCTTTTGATTGATTCAATGATTCCGTCCCGGATCCTCCGCACGCTGTCAAGCAAAACGTGCTGACCATAAGAACAAGTATCATATAAATTTTTTTCTTCATATCTGCCATCCTTTTTGAGATTGGTTCTCATTTTATTGTCTTTTTCTATCTTAACGAATTTCGTACAGATAATCAAGTAAAAAAAGAATCCCGATTCACGAGATTCTTTTTTCCTTCTGATATATGAAATATTCCATACAATATTATAAAATTTTTGATAAAAATGCTTTTAAACGCTCATTTTTCGGATGATCAAATACCTGTTCCGGTGTTCCGTCTTCTGCAATCTTTCCATTATCTAAAAAGATGATTCGATTTGCAACTTCTCTGGCAAATCCCATCTCATGAGTCACACAGATCATCGTCATACCGGATTTCGCCAGTTCTTTCATTACATCCAATACTTCACCAACCATCTCCGGATCGAGTGCAGACGTCGGTTCATCAAACAAAATAACTTCCGGATCCATCGCTAATGCACGACAGATTGCAACACGCTGCTTCTGACCACCGGATAGCTGTGATGGATAAGCATCTGCTTTCTCAGCAAGTCCGACTCTCTCTAAAAGTTCCATACCCTTTTTATCCGCTTCCGCTTTCGGCATGCCCTTTAACTTGATCGGCGCAATCGTCAGATTTTCCAGAATCGTCTTATGTGGAAACAGATTAAAATGCTGAAATACCATCATCATCGATTGACGAATCTGGTTGATATTATTTTTCGGATCTGTCACTTCTGTTCCATCCAGATAAATATGCCCGCCGGTCGGTTCTTCGAGAAGATTTAAACATCTTAAAAACGTGGATTTCCCGCATCCGGATGGTCCCAGAATGACCAGTACTTCTCCTTTTTTGATATCCGTCGTAATACCGGTCAATACATCTACATCACTGAAAGATTTTTTCAGGTCTTCTACATGAATCATTACATCATTATTGTTCATCGTTCTTCAAGCTCCTTTCCAGTTTTCCTACCAGCACAGATAAGATCATAACGATAATCAGGTATATGATCGCTACGGCTATCAATGGGAAGAAAGCTTCATATGTACGGCTTCGAATAAAGTCTCCACCCCGCGTCAGATCCATGATTCCAATATAACCGGAGATGGATGTCTCTTTTAATAATACGATAAATTCATTGCCCAATGCAGGAAGCACATTCTTAAATGCCTGTGGCAAGATAAAATACCTCATCGTCTGCACATAGGTAAATCCTAAGCTTCGTCCTGCTTCAAACTGTCCCGGATCGATCGAGCTCAGACCGGATCGAACAATTTCCGCAATATAAGCAGATGAGTTTAATCCGAATGCTACGACTGCTACGAGTACCTTGCTGACATTGGTACTTGCAAAAATAACATAATAAATAATCAACAGCTGAATCATCGCAGGCGTTCCACGGATCACTGTCAAATATGCTTTTAAGATCCAGTTCAGCAGTTTTAATCCGCCCGTTTTATCACAGGAGAATCGTAAAATAGCAATGACAAATCCAAGCACAATACCGATGATAACCGCTAATAATGTAATCTCCATCGTCGTAGCAAGACCGTTCACCAGATATTTCCATCTGCTTTCTTTTATAAAGTTCTGGTGAATGCTTTGTTTTAAATCAAATGCATCCGCAGATTTACCATTTCTGACAATGATCACCTGCTTCGAAGTTGCATAAGAGTCCGTAAAATCAATATTTTTTAATCGATCTTCAGTAACTGTCATACCTGCAACACCGATATCAGCTTTACCGGACTGCACTGCTGTAATAATAGAATCAAACAGCATATCCTCGATTTCCAGTTTCATGCCTAACTGATCCGCAACAGCCTGAGCCATCTCCGCATCGATTCCGACAATTTTACCATCTTCACGATATTCATACGGCTCAAACTCCGCATTCGTCGCCATAACTAAAGTCCCGTTTGAAGTATCGACATCTTCCGGCGATTCATATGGCTGCTTGCCTTTTGTATCATCACCGATGTAATTACCGATAATCTGATCTAATGTTCCGTCTTTTTTCAATTTTTTAAGGGCAGCATTGATTTTTTCTGTTAATTCATCATTCCCTTTTGCTACGCAGATTGCATAATCTTCTACCGCAAATGCATCATCCAGAATGGATAAATCCCTGTTTCTTTCTGTAAAGGCTTTCGCCGGCTGTTCATCAATGACTACACAGTCAACTTTTCCCTGTTTCAATGCCTGCACCGCATCTGCTCCTTTGTTAAAGCCCTGTACAGTTGCTCCTTCTTCATCTGATGCGTAGAGATCTCCGGTTGTACCAAGCTGTACACCAATCGTCTTACCTGCCAGATCATCAGGAGAATGAACTGGTGACTCCCCAAATTCACTCTTCTTGGAACCGCATCCGGTCAACATTCCTGCAATCATAATAAGAATTAAGAAAACAGGAATCAGCCTGCAGCTGTATGTTTTGTTGTTTCTTTTCATTATCCTCATCCTTTCTGGGCAGCTTATGAAAAACATCTTCGCGAAACATTTCTTATTGAATAAGAGAAAACGCACTACTATCGAAGTAATGCGCCTTTGCCTGCTGCCCGATACTTTATACATCATTTTACAACATAATGTATAAAAAGTCACGCTCTATTTCATAATTATGCAAGTTGTAATAACAGTCTGAACAGAGGTCGGACGAAAGTTCAACTTGCCAGACTGTTATAGTTCCTAATTTTTGTTGATTGACATTTTATATGATTTATGATATTAATTAACTAGCTTATTTGCTGACGGATATGTGAATTGACACAGTGCAGATAAGTGTTTGATATGTCGACCGTCTGGGCAGCCTGTTTATTTAACCGGGCTGTTTTTTATTGAATGGAAGATCCAAAAGTCCTGATACAATAAAGCAGTCCTCACGCTTAGAAAAGGAGTAATATCACTATGAAAATGAAAGAATTATGGGTCCAAAGTATTCTGGCCGGTATCTGCATTGGCATCGGAGGAGTTCTATTCCTCGCAATTGATAACAAGATCATCGGCTCCCTATTTTTTACACTCGGCCTATTTACGATCGTTACAAGGGGATTTCACCTGTTTACCGGCAGGATCGGCTATGCCTTTGATCATCCGGCATCTTACAGCATAAGCCTCATCATCACATGGATCGGAAATCTGATCGGAACAAATCTTGTTGCCCTGTGCATGTTTTTCACAAGAAATGCATCCGCTTTTCAGGAAAAGGCAACAGGGATATGCGAAGCAAAATTAAGCGATGCTCCGCTCAGTTTATTTGTTCTCGGAATTTTCTGTAATATCCTGATGTATATCGCTGTTGATGGTTTTCGTTCAAATGAACATGAACTCGGTAAATATCTCGGATTATTCTTATGTGTTGCCGGTTTTATTCTAGCAGGGTTTGAACACTGTATCGCTGATATGTTTTACTTTGGAATGGCAAATACATGGTCGCTACATACATTAAGCTGCCTGCTTATTATCACTGCCGGAAATATCGTCGGCGGCCTCATCATTCCTGTATGCAAAAAATTATGAAAATAAAAGAATAGAAAACGATAAAATCCACTGATTGCTTTATTTTAGCTTTATCTTAATCTTTACAGGATTATGATCCGTATACTGAAAATCATAATCCTGTGTTTCCAGATCTATTATCTTAATATTCGGCGATACAATATATCCATCTAACATATAATATTGTGTATCATTGCTGTTTTTATCATATGGTTCATTGAGAAGCCGAGAAGTCGGCACTTCATCATCCATAACGATCTGCCATCCATCTCCAAAATATTCTTCCGGGAATTCCCCCGCTGTAAAATAGTCCGTATTCTTTACCGGATATTTGGCGGAATCTACACAGGAAAAGCTCTGATTGAAATCTCCCCCGGCTATTACATAATTGCCTTTTTCGTATTCGGATTTCATCACATCTGCAAGAATCTTGCTCTGTCTCATCTTTCCCTCTCCGGAATCATAGGCTTCCAGATGAAGATTTATAAAAACGACTTCCTTCTCCATCCCCTCAACCGGTGTACGCTCGACCAGCAGACACCTCTTCAGGTTACACATACTGACCGGCCATCGGAAGGACGATGGAAATGCGATCCTTTCTGCATTGATCACATCATAACGGTTCAAAGTCGTAATGCCACCATACACTTTGCCGATCGGCGGCAATGGATACGGGACAAATCTGCAGGAAAAATTAGGGGCAAATGCCTGCGTGCCTTCAACACCCTCCCACAATTCCTGCACTTCATCTACATAGTAGGAACGTTTGGAATCCCGATCGGCTTCCTGAAGAAAATACACATCTGCATCCTGCTCCTTCAGCTGATCCCCGATTCCTTTCAGATTCTCTTGAACAATCTTTTTCGAATCCGGTTGGATCGTCTTACCGCCATCCATAAAGAAATCCTCTGTCTGGCTTAGTGCGCCGTAACCAATATTATAAGTCAATATCGAAATAACATCATCTTGATTCAGTTTTTTCGTTGATGTCCCTTCCACAGCCACACGTTCCTTTTCCTCGGGTCTGTATTCGGTCATTCTCAAATAAATCAGTAACCCCAGAACTGCTATCAGAATCAATCCAACTATGGACAGACAAACTTTTATCAGCTTTTTCATTCTTTCCCCTGAATTTATAATAAGTCTACACTAAAATATCTCTCTGCACGATCCGGCAATACTGTCGCGATCACTTTATCCTTGCCGTATTTGGCAGCCATCTGCTTCGCTGTCCAGATATTAGCACCTGATGAAGTTCCACATAAAATGCCCTGTACCCTCGCCAGTTCTCTCGCTGTTTCGATGGCATCTTCATCTGATACTTCTACTACTTCATCTACGATTGCAGGATCTAAGATTGCGGGAATAAATCCATCTCCAATTCCCTGAATCTGATGCAGGCCAGGCTGCTGTCCTAATAATGCGGATACCCCTTTTGGTTCTGCAGCAACAATTTTGGTATTCGGATTCTTTTCTAAAAGATACTTGGAAATACCTGCAAGAGTTCCACCGCTTCCCACTCCGGAAACAAAAATATCAATCGGTTTTCCCAACTGATCCACTAATTCTTTTGCAGTGCCACTGTAGTGTGCCTCCAAATTCGCAGGATTCTCAAACTGCTGCGGTACAAAGTATTCATCGGAAGATGAAGCAATTCTTAAGGCTTCCTGCACAGATCCATCTATGCTGAGTTCCGCAGGAGTTAACACCAGGTCTGCACCAAATCCTTTTATGATCTTTTTGCGTTCCTCACTCATGTTTTCCGGCATAACAATAATTACTTTGTATCCCATACGAACACCGCAGAATGCAAGCCCAATTCCAGTGTTGCCGGAAGTTGGTTCAATAATCGTCATACCCGGTTTTAACTTTCCATCTTTTTCAGCCTGAATGAGCATGTTCTTAGCCACACGGTCTTTAATGCTTCCACCCGGATTTAAAAATTCTGCTTTTGCATAAATCTCACACCCAGTCGTTCCTTTTAAGCTTAAAAGCGGTGTGTTCCCAATTAAATCTAAAATATTTTCTGTAACCATCTATCTTAATCCTCCTAATTTATAACCTGATCATTGCTGTCCTTTTATTATAGCGAAAATCTTCCATAATGCAAAGTTAATATTAGAATATTTACAATTTATTTTTATGGTGCTATAATGTGCATAATTATGAAAATTTAAATTGTCAATCAGTTAGGGAGGTAAAACTTTGAATAAAGTAGCTATCGTAACCGACAGTAATAGTGGAATTACACAGAGCATGGCAAAAGAATATGGTATTTCCGTACTTCCTATGCCTTTTTATATTAATGAGAAAAGTTATTTTGAAGATATCACTTTATCGCAGGATGAATTTTATCAATTTCTAAAAGATGATGCTGATATTTCGACATCACAGCCTGCACCGGGTGATGTTACTGAGCTTTGGGACAAACTATTAGAAACCTATGATGAGATCGTTCATATCCCTATGTCCAGCGGATTAAGCGGAAGCTGTCAGACAGCTATGATGCTGGCACAGGATTATGAAGGTAGCGTTTTTGTTGTTGATAATCAGAGGATTTCAACAACGATGAAATCATCCGTCTTAGATGCAAAGGCTATGGCCGATAAAGGCTATTCCGCCAGTGAGATACAAAAGTTCCTTATGGATACAAAGTTCGATTCCAGCATTTATATTATGCTTGACACCTTATATTATCTGAAAAAGGGAGGACGCATTACGCCTGCTGCCGCCGCTTTGGCAACACTCCTGAAGATCAAGCCTGTTTTACAGATTCAGGGAGAAAAGCTCGATGCATTTGCAAAATGCAGAACCGCAAAAAAAGGCCGCAAAACGATGTTAGAAGCAGCTGTTCGAGATGCTTCCGAACGTTTTGGAGGTATTGACAACGTCCGCATCTGTGTTGTCCATACGGAAAATCTTGCTGCAGCAGAAGAGTTCCGCAAAGAGCTGACCGAGGTATTTCCATTAACGGAAGAAGACATTCTAATCGATATTTTATCATTAAGCGTTGCCTGCCATATCGGTCCGGGATGTTTAGCCGTTACAATTGAAAAGAAACCAGAATATTAATAATATAAGAAATTTCTTATAAAAAAACCTGCTGGATCATTTGATCCAACAGGTTTTTTGTTCTTCCACAAGAACATTCTGATTTATTTTGCTGTCATCGTTTTAACCGCACTGTAAGAGCCGTATTTCTTTTCACCGCTGACTGTCTTATATGCTCTGACTTTTACATCATATGTCTTTGCCGACAATCCACTAAATGTCTTTGAAGTGCTCGATACATTCACATAGCTCCATTTGTTCTGTCCTTTTCTGGAATAGGCAATTCGATATCCCGTACTGCCTGTTGTCTTCGCCCATTTTACAACAGCGCTCTTTTTCTTCGAACCTTTCGAAGCTTTTACACTAGATACCTTTTTTGGAACGATATAGAACGTAATCGTCTTTGTGCCTGTAAAATTACCTTTTCCTGTAATCGTTACCGTTGCTTTTCCAGTTGATTTATTCGCACCATAGCTGACTTCGTAATCCGTACCCTCTTGCAGCGTCGTAGTGCCATACTTTATGGTAACTCCCGGCTTAATCTGACTGCCGGTATACGTTTTATTCGAAATAGAAGAAATCGTACAGGTGGAAACCTTGCGTGCGGAAATCTTAATCTTCAGAGTTCCAGTCACTTCCTGGCCATCTTTATCCGTTGCTTTATAGTATACAGTCGTCGTTCCGACCTTTTTTCTTGTCGGTTTTGTTGTAGACCAGTTTTCATTATCCTTACTATATTGAACTTCTGTTCCTTCTTTATAATTGGCCACCTTAACTGTATGTGATTTACCATCATAGGTTCCGGAATATCCTTCTGCCTTTAACTTCTTCACATAAATATCATCTACCATGTAGTTTAAATCAACGACTCCTGAGATTCCGCTGACGGTTGCAGATTCACTGCACTGCCAGATTGCATAATCTTTTTTATATGTACAGGAAGTATTATACTGCGCAACCCATTTTGTCACGCTGTTAAAATAAGAATTTGTGAGATAATTTTCCCACCAGTTTTTATTCGCATAGATTCCGGTCGCATAACCTTCCTCTTCGATCATATTACAATATGTTTTCGCAATATCTGCCTTCGTCGAAGCAGAAACCCCTGCCTGACTGTCATCCTCCATATCCAGGAAAACCGGCAGATCCGGGTCAGCCCCGGCCTCTTCCAGCATACGCAATGTATGCTTTGCCTCACTTTTGGCTTTTGATGTTGAAGTAGCATAAGAGTATAAGTACACTCCATATGGAATATCATACTTTTCGCATCCCTGCACGCTCTTTTTAAAATAAGCATCATCCTGATCGGTAGAATCACCGCCATATCCACATCTGATAATTACAAAATCAACGCTTTTTGATAACTTTGAAAAATCTATATTCTCCGATTTATTAGGCGGCCAATTCCATTTTGAAATATCAACACCCTTTCCAATCGAATTCGACGGAGCCTTCGGCACAGACATTCTTCCTATGCTGCTTCCATCAGATATATAATTCGAACCCATCGGCTTATCTAATTCCTCTACCTCTTTTTCAACTGACTTTATATCCTTCTGAACAGATTCAAGAGTCTGATCTACTTCATCTACTAACTGATCAATTTCATCTGCTCTGACAGGTGTCAGCGTCGCTACAATCATACAAATCGTCAATAATCCTGCTAATAGTCTCTTCATAAATCCTCCAAAACATAATATGTTGTATTTCTTTTATCGTACTTTTGTATTCTACATTATTTTTCCTCATTTGTAAATACTCTGTAACAATTTTGTAATATTTTCCAACAGTTTCGCTATGAGGGAAAATCCTTTAAAAAAGCCGGCTGCAAACCTGCATCCGGCTTTCCTTTATCTGCACATAAATTATTCTGTCTCAAGCTTAAATGCCTTATGAGCTGCATTCATCGCTTTTTCCATATCTTCTTCATTTACTAAAACTGTTACTCGGATTTCTGATGTAGAGATCATGCGAATATTGATATCTGCCTCATACAATGCACGGAACATCGTTGCTGCAACACCCGGATGAGCTACCATTCCGGCTCCTACAATAGAAACCTTTGCAACCTTTGTTTCCACATCAATATCTTTGTATTTTGATCTTGCAAAATTATTTTTGATTACTGCAACCGTTTCGTCCGCCATATCCTGTGTAACTGTAAAGGAGATATCCTTTGTTCCATTACGTCCGACAGACTGCAGGATAATATCAACATTGATATTATTTCTTGCCAATAAATTAAATAACTTAAATGCAACCCCTGGTTCATCTTTTACACCGAGTACTGCAATACGTGCTGCATCTCTGTCACCTGCAACACCCACAGCAACTCTTGGCTCTTCTGATGTAGCTGATTTTACAATCGTACCTTCAGCTGTATTCAAAGAAGAGCGAACAACGATCTGCACACCGTGTTTCTTTGCAAGCTCTACACAACGGTTATGAAGAACTCCTGCTCCCAATGTCGCAAGTTCCAGCATCTCATCGTATGTGATTTCTTTTAATTTTCGTGCGTCCGAAACTTTACGTGGATCTGCAGTGTAAACACCTTCCACGTCTGTATAGATTTCACATGCATCTGCGCGGAGTGCTGCTGCTAAAGCAACGGCTGTTGTATCAGAGCCGCCTCTGCCCAGCGTTGTATAATTGTTATAATGATCGATTCCCTGAAAACCAGTAACGATAACGATCTTTCTTTGATCCAGTTCGTGGTGAATTCTTTCCGTATCAATTCTTTTTAATCTGGCATTTCCATATTTGTTTGTAGAATGCATAGCCACCTGGAAGGCATTCAAAGAAACAGCCGGAACGCCGAGTACATCCATCGCCATTGCCATCAATGCAACGGATTTCTGTTCTCCAATCGTATAAAGCATATCCATCTCTCTTTTTGATGGATTTGGATTAATATCTCTCGCTTCCGCAATGAGCTCATCTGTCATCTTTCCCATAGCAGATAAAACAACAACGATATCATTGCCTTTTTTATAGTCTTCGATACACCTTCTTGCAACGTTAAAAATTCTTTCTTTATCTCCAACGGAAGTACCGCCGAACTTCTTAACGATCAACATTTATATTATCCTCCTAAGTTTCTTAACAATCTTTTTCATATATCTATTTCGCATTTAATCTTATCACACTATTCACAGATTTGAAATCCTTTATTTTCTCCTGGAAATCTTTTTCCTTCATCATTGGCGTTACAAATGCAAGTTCTTCTGTTTTTTCCTCCAACGTAACAACCTGCACCATTCCAAATGCCTTTTCTACCTCTTCTTTTTCTATATCCGCAGACATACGGACAAAGAATGCATGTTTGAAATCGCCAGTATTTCCAAGTTCTAATTTGTCTTTACTCCATATAATCGGAAGTGTCCGTCCAAGATTTCTCACTGCCTCTACCACATCTGCCGTTACAGCACTTGCAGTTGGGAGTTTTCCAGCTCCACGTCCATAAAACATCAGATCGTCTACCATATTGCCATTGACAAATACAGCATTAAATACATCTTTAACACTATATAACGGGTGATCTTTTCCAATCATCATCGGACATACCATAGCATAGACCTGACCATCAATATTCCGGCTCGTACCTAATAATTTGATGCTTTTATTTAACGCCTTTGCATATTTGATATCTGTATCCGTAATTTTGGTAATTCCTTCTGTATAAATATCTTCAAAATCTACCTGTTTGCCATAAGCAAGAGACGTCAGGATCGCTATCTTACGGCACGCATCATAGCCTTCTACATCCGCTTCCGGATGAAGTTCCGCATAACCCTTTTCCTGAGCATCTTTTAAAACAGAATCAAAATCCAGACCCTCATCTGACATTTTTGTCAGAATATAGTTTGTTGTACCGTTTAAAATACCGGTAATCTCCGTAATCTCATCGGCAGATAATGACTCATTAATCGGGCGGATGATCGGAATTCCGCCTCCTACACTTGCCTCAAATAAAAAGTTCGCATTCTTCTCTTTGGCAAGTGCGATCAGCTCCGCACCGTGCTTTGCAACTAACTCTTTATTGGAGGTACATACGCTTTTCCCGCGCTTTAAGCATTCTGACACCCATGTATAAGATGGTTCAACGCCGCCGAGCACTTCCACAACGATGCTGACTTCCGGATCATTGACAATGGTATCAAAATTACGGCAAAGGACTTCATTCACCGGATCATCTGCCGGAAAATCTTTGATATCCAAAACATACTTGACCCTGATTTCTTTCCCTGCCCGTTTGCTGATGCTTTTATTATTCGTCCGTATTACTTCGAATACGCCGGAACCCACCGTTCCATAACCTAAAATAGCTACATTTATCATCTGTTTTTTCACTCCCTGGCAATAATCTTAACATTGATTATGCGATCTAAACTTTCCACTTCTTCTAACATTGCTGATACGTCTGTTGTAATTGATAATATATCCACGCTTATCGTTAAAACACCGATTCCATTAATCGGAATGCTCTGATGAATCGTTAGAATATTCGTCTGATATTTTGCAAATACATTTAAAATTGTAGAGATAATTCCGGGACAATCCCGCATCTCAATTACACACGTGATATTTTTTCCCTGTCCATTGTCATGAAATGGAAAAATATCATCTTTATATTTATAGTAGGAACTTCTGCTGATTCCAACTTCTGATGATGCATCCTGCACTGTCTTGCCGGGATCCGCATCTAATAATTTCTGCACTTCCACAACCTTCAAAAGCACTTCCGGAACTGCTTTCTTTCGAATGACATAATACTTATTGTCTTCAGACATCGCTTCCTCCTTTGTCCTTATAACAACTACACTTGTCCGTCATTTGAAGATACTATCACATCTTTCCTTTAATATCAAGTACATTTTTTGAAACAATCTAATTTTCCTCTACGGCTGACTGTTTCAAGTTTTCCCATTTTAAATACGCATTTATAAAATTATCCAATGCACCATCAAGCACGGCTGCCGGATTTCCACTTTCTTCATTCGTCCGATGATCTTTTACCATCGTGTAAGGCTGAAGAACATAGGAACGGATCTGGCTTCCCCATCCATTATCCATAACTTCACCGCGAATACCGGAAAGCTCTGCCTGCCTTTCCTGCTCTTTTAAAATATATAATTTTGCTTTCAACATCTGCATTGCTTTATCTTTATTCTGCTTTTGTGAACGTTCATTTTGGCATTGTACAACCGTGCCGGTCGGCAAATGCGTAATTCGAATCGCAGAGTCAGTCTTATTAATATGCTGCCCTCCTGCGCCGCTGGCACGATACGTATCAATGCGGATATCCTCATCGGCAATCTCTATATTAATCTCTGATTTTATATCAGGCATAATATCGCAGGATGCAAAAGAGGTTTGCCTTTTCCCTGCCGCATTAAATGGAGAAATTCTGACTAACCGATGAATGCCTTTTTCAGATTTTAATAATCCGTATGCGTTTTCTCCGGAAATTTGCATCGTTACGGACTTAATCCCCGCAACTTCTCCATCCAGATAATCCAATATCTGAATCTTAAATCCCTTTTTCTCAGCCCACTTATGATACATACGATAGAGCATGCTTACCCAGTCACAGGATTCTGTCCCTCCTGCTCCCGCATTTAAGCTTAAAATCGCATCTTCCTGATCATATTCTCCTGACAGCAATGTGCTGATCCTCAAGCTTTCAAAATCATGGATAAACTGATCCAGCATTTCTTTAATCTCCGGAATCAACTCTTCATCCTCTTCTTCATATCCCATCTCAATCATCGTTATAATATCATCTCTTTCTGATTCCAGGGATTCATAGGATTCTACGATATCTTTTAACTGTTTCAGCTCTTTCATAACAAATTGGGATGATGTAACATCATCCCAAAAATCCGGTGCTTCCATTTGTGCTTCAAGCTGATCAATTCTTTCCTGTTTCATATCTAATCCCAAAGATTCTTTTAATTCAGACAGAGGATTTTCATAATTACTTATTTTAAATTTAAATTGATCTAATTCTACCACAATCTCCGCTCCTTATCATTTTCCGCGACCACAGCAGTGTTTGTATTTTTTGCCGCTTCCACATGGACATGGGTCATTTCGTCCAATTTTTGCCTTTTTACGGCGATATGGACCTTTCTTAGTTGCTTCATCCTTGTTCGTTCCCGTAATTTCAGGCGTTTCTTCTTTTTCAACCTTTGTCTCTACCCGTACATGGAATAATGCATTCGCCGTATCTTCCTGAATAGCATGGGTCATCTCTTCAAACATATTAAATGCCTGGAAACGGTATTCTACCAGCGGATCACGCTGTCCATATGCCTGCAAGCCGATGCCCTGGCGGAGCTGATCCATATCATCAATGTGATCCATCCATTTGCGGTCAATAATATTTAAAAGGATAATACGTTCGATCTCACGCATATCTTCTATATCAAATTCTTTTTGTTTCTCATCATACAATGTCAGAGCTTCGTCCTGCAGACGGGAAATCAGATGCTGTACTCCCTGACTCTCATCTTCTTTTGTCAATTCGATTTTTTCAAATGGGACGATCCTTGTCAACGTCTGATTCAGTTCTTTGATATTCCATTCTTCTGCAGGAACATCATCATTGCACACAGAAGAAACATAGCTTGAAACGGTATCCGTAATCATGTTGCGAACCACTTCCTGCATATCTTCTCCGTCCAGCACGCGGCGGCGCTCTTCATATATGATCTCTCTCTGTTCATTATTCACCTGATCATAGTCCAGTAAATTCTTACGAATCGAGAAGTTATTATTCTCGATCTTCTTCTGCGCTTTTTCAATCGTGCTCGTAATCGTCTTATGCTGAATCTCTTCTCCTTCCGGGATTCCTAACGCATTATAAACGGTGATCATTCTTTCTGATCCGAACAAACGCATCAGATCATCTTCCAACGAAAGGTAAAACTTCGATTCACCCGGATCTCCCTGACGACCAGAACGTCCGCGAAGCTGATTATCAATACGTCTTGCTTCATGACGCTCTGTACCGATGATCTTTAATCCACCGGTCTCCGGAACTCCTTCTGCAAGTTTAATATCCGTACCACGGCCTGCCATATTCGTTGCAATCGTTACTGCTCCGATTTCTCCTGCATGTGAAATAATCTCTGCTTCCTGTTCATGGAACTTCGCATTTAAAACGTTATGTGCAATCCCTCTTCGCTTTAATAAGAGGCTTAATTCTTCTGATGCCTCAATCGTAATCGTACCAACCAGAACCGGCTGTCCTTTCTGATGAGACGCTTCAATGTCATCAACAACTGCTTTTAACTTCTCCGCTCTCGTCTTATAAATAGAATCTTCATGATCAATACGGATAACCGGCATATTCGTCGGAATAACAATAACGTCCATTCCATAAATTTCGCGGAATTCTTCCTCTTCCGTCAACGCCGTACCAGTCATACCCGCTTTCTTCGTATATTTATTAAAGAAGTTCTGGAACGTGATCGTTGCGAGAGTTTTAGATTCCCTCTTAACCTTTACATGCTCCTTCGCTTCAATCGCCTGATGCAGTCCATCCGAATAACGACGTCCCGGCATAATACGTCCGGTAAATTCATCAACGATCAGAACTTCATCATCTTTTACTACATAATCTTTGTCTTTAAACATCAAGTTATGCGCTCTCAATGCTAAAATCATATTATGCTGCAAAGCCAAATGTTCCGGATCGGCAAGGTTATCTATATTGAAGAACTTTTCTACCTTCGCAACACCCTGAGCAGTCAGCATAACGTGTTTGTCTTTTTCATTTACAAGGAAATCTCCATCTTCTTCCGGTGCTTCATTCATGATCGCATCGATCTTAGAGATCTCACCATCAGAAGTTCCTCGTTCCATCGTTCTTGCCAACATATCACACATACGATATAAGTCTGTCGACTTTCCACTCTGTCCGGAAATGATCAGCGGCGTTCTCGCTTCATCGATCAATACAGAGTCAACCTCATCGACGATAGCATAATTCAATTCTCTCTGAACAAGCTGGGATTTATCATTTACCATATTATCTCTCAGATAATCAAATCCGAGCTCATTATTCGTAACATACGTAATATCGCAGCTATACATCTCCTGGCGTTGCTGCGTATCCATATCATTTGTAATCACTCCGACTGATAAACCTAAAAATGTATGGATCTGCCCCATCCATTCAGCATCACGCTTTGCCAGGTATTCATTGACCGTTACAATATGAACGCCTTTTCCTTCCAATGCATTCAGATATGCTGGAAGTGTCGCTACTAATGTCTTACCTTCCCCGGTCTTCATCTCGGCAATTCGTCCCTGATGGAGAATAATACCTCCGATCAGCTGTACGCGATAATGCCTCATATTCAATGTTCTTTTGGAAGCCTCACGGACAGTCGCAAATGCTTCTGGCAAGATATCGTCCAACGTCTCTCCATCTGCCAGACGCTGCTTAAACTCGACCGTCTTATGACGTAATTCATCATCGGTCAACTTTTCCATCTTTGGCTCTAACTTTTCAATCTCATCTACTTTACTCGATATTCTTTTAATTTCTTTATCGCTATGAGTACCAAAAATCTTCTCAAATAAGCCCATATCTATCACTCCTAAATCATCATATATTCATCTAATCTATCTACGATATATATCTGTTCTTCATGGACAAACAAATACTCCATCTCATTCTATCATTTCAAAAATACTCCGTCAATGCGGCGTTTATAAAAGAATTATAAATTATTATCATCTGTCTTTTCTATCAAACCGAGCTGTCATTCGCTTCTCTTGGTTCCACCCGCTTTGCGTTTTGCTTTATAAGAAAATGAAAACAACCTGTTACCTGTGCAAGCACAAGTAACAGGTTGTTTTCATTTTCTTGCATGGCTCAGCTTGATTAAAATTCCGGTTCAATCAAACCAAAGGTTCCGTCTTTTCTCTTATATACAACATTCACTTCAAAGGTATCCGCATTACGGAATACGAAGAATGTATGTCCGATCAATTCCATCTGGACACATGCTTCTTCAACATCCATCGGCTTAATCGCAAACTTCTTGCTGCGGATGATCTTGATTTCTTCATCAGGAGTATCATCTTCCACTTCAAAAAATTCCTTCTTAAATTCTGTTCCGGTCAGCTTCTGGTTCATAAGCTTTGTTTTATATCTGCGAATCTGTCGTTCAATGATGTCTACAACCAGATCAACAGATACGTACATATCTGTGCTGTCCTGCTCTGCACGGATAACCTGTCCTTTCATAGGAATTGTCACTTCAATTTTCTGTCTATTTCTTTCTACACTAAGTGTAACAAAGATTTCTGCTTCTTCATTAAAAAATTTATCAAGTTTGGCTAATTTGTTTTCTACAGCTGAACGAAGTCCCTCTGTTACCTCAATATTCTTTCCACTAATAATAAAACGCATACCCATCGCTCCTTCATTCTAAGATAGCTATATTATAGCATATCCCTCTGATTTTTCCAACATTTAACCAAAGTTTGAATTAATGACCCGAGCACCTTAAATTTTCAATCAATTTGATTATTTTTTTGATATTAAAAAACTTTTAAATCTTTGTTAAAAAGTGTTTTTTATCTGTTTTTTACAAAACATACGTTTATTTTTCCACAAAAAAGTATTCACGAAATCCAGCAAAATTTTTGTGGATAATGTGGATAACTTTGTTGATAACCCTTTTTTCCCTTAAAAATGCCATTTATCTTTTCCACGACATGTGGATAAATGACCCACTTCTTTGGGGATAACTCCTGATTTTTCGTCATTTATAGAAAATTTGAACAAAATTTCGACAATCGGCAATTTCTTTAATTTTCAGACTATTTTATAATATTTTTGAATAATCTGAAACTGCTCAGGCGTGCTTTACAATCATTCTCTTCCGTCAGTTCAACCGTCACGCAATAATTCATATGCTTCTACCTCTGTATACCCCAATTCACTCATATCGTCCAGATAGGTATGAACGATCTCAGCCGCCATCGCACGCCGATAGGAAGCAATCACCTCTTCCTCTTTTGTAATACAGCGTCCGGTCGTGCGGTTTGTAACGATCAGCCCTTCCTGATCTAAGGACGCAAGCGCTCTCTGCATCGTATTTGGATTGACACCGGCATCTTTTGCCAGTTCTCTGACACTCGGTAACCTCTCACCGCTTTGATACTGCCCTGACACGATCATCTTCACGATCTGTTCTTTCAATTGAATCCATATCGGACGATCATCTGCAATCTTCCATTTCATCACTAATCCCCGCCTATTCTAAATTCAGTCTATAAGTTAAAATCAGTTCCGTAATCACATGGAAAATCAAAACCTCTATCGTTAAAATCACCAATGACACCACCATATCCATTCGAAATGCGGAAGCATCCGTAATAAAATGATCCTGAATCGGTGCAATCACAACATTCAACACGATCGAAATTACGATATAAGCTCCAAAAGAACAGAGAAAACGATTCTTATTGCTCAAGTGTCCGATCGCCATAGCCGCATATACATGGTAGATCGAACTTGCACTTTCTAAAATCCCTAATAAAACCGCAAATGCAATATCAATCGCATCTATCTTCTGTACACTTTCAAAAATCATCCGCATCGTGAACATCATAGCATCCGACTGCTCCAGCAAGAGAACACTCTCCATGACAATAAAAATGCAGATTGCCACGGCCAGAATACTTCCTAACGAAATAAGCAAAGCGCTCACGGCTTTAGACAAAATTAATTTTCTTTGAGATACCGGAAGTGTAAACATCAGATATCCTTCTTCTTTCAAAAGTCCATTCCAAAACCGCTGAATAATAATCAATATGTTCAATACAACAACTGCAATAAATAATGCAATAAATCCAATGATTAAAAGATTGCTTCCCATCTGGAAGAATCCCATGATGACATAATCATCTCCTGTCAGGTATATCTGGATTCCCATAATTGCAGATATCGCAATGAGAGCGATCCAAAGCGGAATCATCGTCTTTAGCATTGATTTCAAATCATATTTTAATAACTTTAAAAACATACTATCTGCCTCCTTCAAAAACGTCCGCGCGGAACATATCCCGGAACATCTCGTCGATTGACTTTCCACTTTCTTCACGAAGATCATCCACCGCCGCATGTCGTAAAACAATACCATCCTTGAGCAGGATTGCTTCATCTAAAATCTTCTCAATATCCGAAATCAGATGTGTCGAAATAATGACGGTTCCCTCTTCATTATAATTCGTCAATATCGTATCGAGAATATAATCTCTGGCTGCCGGATCCACACCAGCGATCGGCTCATCAAGCAGATATACCTGCGCCTTCCGGCACATAACGAGTACAAGCTGTACTTTCTCCTTATTTCCTTTAGATAACTTCTTAATCTTATCCTCCAGAGAAATTCCAAGGGATTCGCACATTTTCTCGGCCCTCTCCCGGTCAAAATCGGCATAGAAATCCGTAAAAAAGTTCATCAGGTCTTTTACTTTCATCCAGTCTGCAAAATACATCTTATCCGGCAGGTAACTGACAATCGACTTCGTCTCCTCACCCGGTTCCATCCCTTTGATCAGTATATTGCCGTCTGTCGGCTGCAGCAGACCATTCATCAGCTTAAGCAGCGTTGTCTTCCCGGAACCATTCGGACCCAGAAGCCCGATGATTCTGCCTTTTTGAATATGAAGTTCTACGTTCTTTAGAACTTCTTTTTTTCCATAATTTTTCTGTAGATTTATGCATTCAATTAAATCCTTCATACAGTCTCCTTTCTTCCGACTCAGTATTAATGTACTAATAGCTTAATACAATAATACTATATGCTTTTTATAAAGTCAAGATGAAATCTTTCGAAATAAAACATTTTATACTATAATCTATATAAAAACAAATAATAAAATGAGGAATATAATTATGCAGAAAATATTAATCGTCGAAGATGACCATGAACTGAATCAGGGAATCTCCTATGCTCTAAAAAAAGAAGGCTATGCCGTACGATCCGCCTATTCTATGAAAGAAACACAGGATATCTTTTATACGATCAATCCTGATCTCGTCCTTTTAGATGTCAATTTGCCGGATGGAGATGGTTTTAGCCTTTGCAAATGGATCAAACACCGAGCAGCAGTCCTCTTTTTAACCGCTAGGGATCTGGAAGAAGATGTCTTACAGGGATACGAACTGGGTGCTGAAGATTATGTCACAAAACCATTTTCCATGAAAATACTCTCAAAACGCATTGCAGTGATCTTACAGAGATCCGAAAAACCAAACCATCGTATTTTTGACGACGGATTTCTGTTTATTGATTTTGATCAGGCAAAAGCATCTGTGAATGGAAGTGAACAATCCTTTACCCCGACTGAATTCCGGCTTTTATACGAACTCACTTCCCATACAAATCAGTTATTAACCTATGATATCTTGCTTGAACGTTTATGGGATAGTGGAAATCAGTTTGTCGATAAACATGCGCTCGCAGTCAATGTCAACCGTCTGCGCAAAAAGATCGAAGATGAAGCGCACAAATATATTTTTAACGTATACGGGATGGGATATCAATGGCTGGATTAATTTTTATTACAAGCTGCACTTCCTTAGCGGCGGTTATCGCTATATGGAAATTTTGGAAACTCCGACGCGAAGTGTACTCTTTTGCGGACAAAACCGATCGGGCACTCGACCTTATTTTATCAGAAAAGGAATGGGACATTGTTGAAAAAACAGACGATACACTCTGGGGCAAAATAAACGAAAAGCTTCATCGTACTGCCCGCATTCAAAATCAGAAACAGGCAGAAATACTCCGGGAAAAACAACAAATCAAAGAATTAATCTCGGATATTTCTCACCAGACAAAAACACCGATCGCCAATATGAAAATTTATCTGGAAATTCTTCAGGAAGAAACTTCCAATGACCGTGAAATCCATTTTTTGAAAAATATGGAACATCAAACGACCAAACTGGATTTTCTTCTGCAAAGCATGATAAAAATGTCCCGGTTAGAAACAGGTACGATCCAGATTCAAAAAAAGAACCAGCAACTGATCAACACGTTAGGCCGTGCTGTTGCTGCGGTCGTTGCAAAAGCAGACAAAAAGAACCTGAGAATTTTTGTAGACTGTGATCCGGAAATCTTGCTTCCCCATGATTCCAAATGGACGGAGGAAGCCGTATTTAATCTACTGGACAATGCAGTAAAATATACGCAGCCGGACGGAAGCATCCTCCTTTCTGTAACCCGGCAGGAATTATTTACAAAAATCAGCGTAAAAGACACCGGAAAAGGTATTGCAAGAGAACGACAGGCAGAGATTTTCACCCGTTTTTATCGCGAACCGGAAGTTCATGATGAAGAAGGCATCGGCATTGGATTATATCTGACCAGACAGATTGCTGAACTTCAAGACGGCTATGTTGAAGTTCGTTCTGCACGCAATCAGGGTTCGGAATTCTTTCTCTATCTACCAAATGAATCCTCACAATCTTGTGATAATTAGAAATTGAGAACGCTTTGTGATTTTTATACGATATGCTTATCTCAACCAAGAAAGGGAGGCATCATAAATGGAAATTGTAAAAACACAAAATTTAAAAAAATATTATACACTCGGAAAGAACACGATCAAAGCTTTGGACGGCGTTGACTTCTGCATGCAGGAACGAGAATTTGTCTCAATTATTGGAAAGTCCGGAAGCGGGAAAAGTACGCTTCTCCATATGCTCGGCGGGCTGGATACACCAACATCCGGTTCTGTCTGGATCGATGGAATTGATCTGGCGGAACTGAATAAGGAACAGCTCGCCATTTTCCGTCGCCGCAAAATCGGATTTATCTTTCAAAATTACAACCTCATACCGGAATTAAACGTCTATGAAAACATCACCCTGCCAATCGAACTGGACGGACGTCATATCGACCATGAATTTCTCAATGAAATCCTTCATTTGCTGAATCTATATGAAAAGCGCCAGGCACCACCTCATACTTTATCAGGAGGACAGCAGCAACGCGTTGCGATTGCACGGGCAATTGCCTCAAAACCCGCAATTATTCTTGCTGATGAACCAACCGGTAATCTGGATACGGCAACCGGTCACGACGTCATGGGATTATTGAAAATCACGGCTCAAAAATTTCAACAGACGATCATCCTAATTACTCATGACCACGATATTGCCCAACTGGCAGATCGGATCGTTCATATTGAAGACGGAAAAATCATAATGGAGGGTGACGGCTATGTTGAAAAATAACAATCACGCCATTATTACTCATATGGCAAAACGTTCTTTTACCGTTAATAAACGACGCAACGGCATTATCATTTTTGCAATTGCACTTTCCTCATTTATGCTGTTTACAATTCTGACCGTCGGTGTCACCTGGATCCAGATGCAGAAACGACAAAATATCCGTCAGGCAGGCGGAGAATGGAATGCTTTTATTTATGGAGGATTTACTTCCGAACAAAAAAAGATCTGCCAGAACAATTCAAATATCAAAGCAGTTGGTTCAACCGGATTTTGTGCCTGGGCCGTGAGCACCAAATATGACAGCACGCTTCATTCAATCTTTGTATGGGCGGATGATACGATGTGGAATACGATCAACCGACCGGCAATGAACCACATAGACGGACATTATCCTCAAAATGAAAATGAGGTAATGACCACGCGTGAAGCATTAGAAGACTGCGGCTTGAAAAATCTTGCTGTCGGTGATTCCTTTACAATGACGTATGAAGATAATCGAGGTGAACACACGAAGCGATTCACAATTTCCGGCATATGGGACGGCTATGGTGATAAAAAGGTTTTTTATATTTCCAAATCATTTTTTGAACAAAGCGGATTTACATTGGAAGATTATGGACGCGGATTTTTATATTTGAAATTAAAATCTCCGATCATTACGAAAAAATCTCTGAATGAACTGGAACAAAGCCTGAATCTAGGTAAAAAACAGCGTTTTTTAATCAACTCAGATACTCAAACATCTGTACAAATTTTATTAGGACTATTCGGTCTGGTTTTTATCACATGCCTGAGCGCATACCTGCTCATCTACAATATTATGTATCTATCCGTCTCAGGCAATGTGCGATATTATGGCTTACTGCAGACGATTGGTATGACTGGAAAACAGGTATACAGACTCATACAAAAGCAAATGCTGTTTGTCGGTTTCCTCGGCATCGCAGCAGGTATCCTGGCAGGCGTTGCTGCCGCTTTTGGATTAATTCCCACTGTCATCAAGACGCTTGGTATCCGTGAAGATGATATCAGCATTGCCTTTCATCCGCTGATCTTCCTCTTAACACTTCTGATTGCAGTTGTGACCATTTATATAGGAAGTAAAAAACCCGCTAAAATGGCAATGCAAATTACACCGATCAAAGCACTCGGATATCGTCCGCACACTGGCAGAACTCACCCTCATAAAGCCAGAAACGGAAAACTCCTCTGGAGAATGGCATGGGAACATCTTTGCAGGGATAAGAGGAGATCCATCACGGTTATCGCCGCTTTAGGAATCTGCCTTTCCTTTTTCCTCTGCATGACAACATTGATTAAAAGTCAAGGACCGCGCACGATCGTCAGCAGTACGATGGATGAAGATATCATCATTAACAACGACACAATGCAGATGACAACCAAAGAAAAATGGAAGCCGCTCCTCAATGATACCTTTTTAACAGAACTGAAACAAATCCCAAATATTTCGAAAATCCATCCAATCGTCAATACGCAGATCATCGTTCCATGGGGACCTGGTTTTGCGGATTATTGGATGCGGGAATTTTATGATATGTGGATGAATGAAAAATACACAGATATTATAAAAGATTATAAGGCTCACCCGGAGAAATATCCTTCTTTCCTCGCCGGCATCGATAAAGAAGAATTTCAGATTCTAAATGAAACACTAGAGTCCCCAATTGATGAAACTGACTTTCTTTCCGGAAAATCATGTATTCTTTTTCAGAATGGTCTGAAACTAGACAAAAAGAAGACACTCGGAAAATCCATCACTTTTTATCCTGATGAATCAAACGCACAAGCCTGTCAACTGACCATTCAAGGAATCACGGATGATACTTATTATGCCAACTTGCTTGGAACTGCACCAACACTCATTGTCAGCGATGCTTTTGTCAGACGGATTTCTTCAGACCCGTATATATCACGAATTCGCGTGAATTATCAGAAAGAATACGACGAGGTGACAGAAAATAAAATCGTTAAGTTAATGAAAAAAAGCCCCTACTCAAAAGATTTCTCTCATAATTCTAAAATAGAGAGTATGAAAGAAGTAAAAAAGTCGCAGGGAAATATGCTGAATATCGGCGTTGGAATCACATTTGTACTCGCCTTGATCGGTATGATGAATTATCTGAATACGTCGCTCGGCAATATCCAGAACAGACAGGTTGAACTTGCGATCATGGAAAGTATCGGTATGACCGGAAAGCAGGTAAAATCCCTTTTGATTCGTGAAAGCCTGTTGTATGCAGCCGCATCCCTTTTGCTTACGCTTACATTCGGCTTAGGCATCACCTACATATTGTATCAATCCATGAACTACAGAAACGTACCATTTGCAGTTCCAATCCTGCCAATCGCCGCTGCAGCGCTCGCCATCATGGCATTGTGCATTGTAATTCCATTATCCGCATACCGCGCCATTGAACACAGTGAATCTATTGTTGAGCGGATTCGTAAATTTGAATAAAAAAAAACGCCCTGAGAGAAAAATCTCTCAGGGCTATGTAACTGTTTTTTATTTAATAATTCTTCTTACACAACGAACTTTTCTATAATTTGCTTTGTTCGAAATCTTAATTCCCGACTTCTTATTACTTGCATGTACGATCTTATTATTACCAATATAAATTGCTACATGGCCATAATAACAAATAACATCTCCTGGTTTTTTCTTAGACCAGCTGACCTTTTTTCCTTTTGTTGCAATCTCAGATGATGAATGTGGGAGCTTATATCCAAAATGTTTGTAAACAGACATTACGAATCCGGAACAATCAGCACCCTTTGTTAAACTTGTTCCACCATACTTATATGGATTTCCAACAAACTTTTTCGCATAATTTACAACCTGTTTTCCTGTCGTTTTCTTCTGTGTTGAGATTGTTGCTTCGCTTGCACTTGTACTATCTTTTAAACTAATCTTTTTAATTTCATTATTAACATCATCAATATCCTGGTTGATTTCGTCCAAATCAACAGTTGTTAATTCATCCGCAGCAACATCACTCATACCTACTGTTGAAACCAGTCCTGCTGCTACAAATAAAATCATCATAAATGCTACTACTCGAATATATAAACTATGCTTCATTATTTACTCCTAACGTTTCGAAAAATAAGTGTTACTTAAATCTGTAATTAATATAACATAGACCGAAACATTTGTAAATAGTTTTTTCACATTTTGTAACATATCCGTAACATTTTATTGCATAAAAAGAAAAAATTATAACTTATTACCGGGTTGGACCATATTTTACGCCATCTATTTTCAGATAATCGATTTGTTCCACATCAATGACTTTTGAAAATCCAATCACTCTGTCTGCAAGTTTTTCATCATCAATTATCGTATCGTACGCCACAAGATTTTCTGAATCCTTAAAATCCTCCAGGCCTTCTTTTTCAATTAAATATCTGGTTCCATCCTTCATATAAATATAAAATTCCCACCAGGAATTTGATCTTTTATTTTCTCCCTGCTCCGTATCAGAAAATGCTTGTATCCCAATTCCTGATACCACAATCTCCAAACTCTTCTTCCCATCAGAAATACAAAACTTTGCACTCTTAAATTCCGTACTATTTTCCGGTATTAGGAAAGTACCAATCTCTTTTTGTTCCTTACAGGAAGCATCCATCAGTTTTATTTTTTTCACAGAATCGATCAAAGACGTTCTATCCTCTTTTGACAGAGGAAGCATATAGTGAACATCAATCAACATGCGTTTCTCTTTATCCACATAATCAAAAACACTCATTCCCCCTGTAAGATCCGGTATATCAAAAGAAAGTTCTCCCTTTGACATCATATCTTCTACTTTATTTCGCTCATCTTCATTTAGTTGATTTCCCTCCAGATCAGTTACACAAAACTGCATCAAAATATTTCCCGTTGCTTTTTCAGAAAAACATTTATATAAAGAAATTTTAAAATCTTTGTAAATCACGTTTTCTTCTGCCATGCACACACTGTTTTGGTCAATCTCTTCCTCGACTTCACTCTGTCCTCCAGATTGATAAAAATTCGTTACAATACTCTTTTGGATAAGTTCATGTAAATAATTTCCTGTTGCTGAATAGCTTACAACATTCCCCATGAATAAAACGCATACAAAGCATGCTGCCATCGAAATCGCTTTCTTCCATCTGTACTTTCTGTCTTTTTGCTTCTCTTCCCTTGCTGCATCAATGCGATTCTGCAATCTTGCCTCTAACCCATCCGGTATTTCTATGGATTCATATTCTTTTTTTAACGCATCCCATTTCTGCTTATCATCTCTCATTCGAATTCCTCCTTTAATGTTATACTTAACCGCTTTAATACCCGATACAGCCGGCTTTTGACCTGGCTTAGTGAAAGTCCCAGAATATCAGCAATTTCTTTTAATTTTAATTCTTCATAATATCGCAGCTTGATAATGCTTCGATCCGGCTCCTTCAATCGTTCCACGATTTCCTGCAGATCCCTGTCACTATAATTATCCTCTGTTGAAATATTTTTTAATTTTTCTTCCGACTCCATATAACGATATTTTCGCAAAAAATCAATAGACCGATTGATTACAATTCGATAAAGCCATGTCTCCACTTGCTTCGGATTTTTTAATGTATTGCTTTTTCGTATTGCCGAGACAGCAGCTTCCTGGAGAATATCCTCCGCATCTGCCGCATTCCTTACATAACTATATGCCAGTCGGTAATATTTTTTATAATTTTCCATTATCGCCTTCGATATTAACTCATCCAAATCCCTTCGTCTCATAATCCCTCCTAACTCCTCTTCTTTGCATTGTATCACATCCCTTCTATATTATTAGACGCATTACAATCAAAAAAAGTTGCAGAAGCGAAACATTCCTGCAACATGTTTTCATGATATAAAAAATCCCAAAGCCCGGAAAACAATCCTTGCTTTGGGATATTTTTTAGCAAATTATATCATCATCGCTTTATTTCATCAATTTCACGAGCCGGCTTGTTCCCAGCCTGGAAGCTCCGAGTTCGATGAACTTGTCGGCATCATCAAATGAAGCAATCCCGCCTGCTGCCTTAATCTTTACATTCTCTCCGACATGGGCATTCATCAGTTCGACCGCATGAAATGTAGCGCCAGCAGTTGAAAATCCTGTCGATGTCTTAATATATTCTGCACCTGCTTTTGTGACGATCTCACACATCTTGATGATTTCATCGTCAGTCAAAAGACAAGTCTCAATAATTACTTTTAAAATCTTTCCATTGCATGCCTCATGAATCTCCCTGATTTCATCTTCTAATGCCTGATAATTTTTATCTTTTAAATCGCCAATATTGATGACCATGTCGATCTCTGATGCACCGTTCTTTACTGCATCCTTTGTTTCAAATACTTTTACCGAAGTGGTGCTGTATCCATTTGGAAATCCAATGACCGTGCAGATTGGCAATTTCCCCTCTACATATTCCGCTGCTCTTTTTACATAAGAGGCCGGAATACACGCCGAAGCTGTCTGATATTTCATTGCATCATCCAATATTTCCTTAATTTCATCCCATGTAGCTGTCTGCGCTAACAATGTGTGATCTACCATTCCTAAAATTTTTTCCTTGTCCATATCTGTTCCTTTTCCTTTCTTAAACTTCATAACCTTATCATACCGAACCCAATACAAAATAAAAAGACCAAAAAATGTATCTTTTATTCCATTCCTGTCTGCGCGATTTGTACAGCTTTCGTATCTTGTCTTTTTATTTTACACTATTTTATGACGTTATAACAGATGTTTATTTTCTCTGAGAGCAAAAGAACTTTCGATACCAAAATTTCAAGAGGCTTGAAAAGCACCTTTCTTCTTAATTTAAAATATCCAAGGAATCCGTTTAGTTCTGCTTCTGGAGCACAGTGACGCCATATACATTTTTTTCAAAGCAATCAAAAGCCTCTAAATTCAGTGTCTCTCCAATTTCACATTTATTCAATCGATATCTGGCTTTATAATGATCTCCTTTGATCTGCTCTGCTCCACCCTCATACCAATCATCTGATAAATTTGTCACACGAAAAGTCAATCCATCCTCTGGATTCTGTCCGTTCCTATTTATATAGTACACATCAATATATGTTCCAAGATCTGTCTGAATCACCTCAGCTTTCTCTATCCGGAAAAACTGCTGTATAGATTCACTCTTTCCGTCTGCATATACTGTAGTCTCTGTAGTTGACATATCTTGAAGTTCGAAGTTCGACTCTAGCCTCATGACATCATTTGTATCGGAAATACGGCCGGTAGCAGTCACATCAACATTTCTTGTTTTCGTTTGTTTCGCAACTCTACAAGTTATAAAAATATCCATCGTATCATCGCAAACCGATTGAAAATCCAGTGTTTCTTCTGTAATTCCTAACTCCTCTGAATTTACAATGTTGCCTCCGATATTGACAATCGTTAAATCTTTTTCTGACGCGTATTCCTTTGCTGACTTACCTCTGACATCACTCCAATTGCCCATATCATCTTTCGGCGTCGCATCCTCGGGAATAAATAGATATTTTCCTGATTCCATTGCAGAGACTTCATAGACCAAAGTAATTGTCTGGCTGTCACATAATGCCTCTTTGATCGCACAATTAAAAATGGTGTCATTCCTTTTCTGGCTCGTGTCAGGATTCATCTGGATCTGTGATTCGGCCTTTTTTGTTACCTCCATCGATGTTCTGCCTACGAAGTCTATGATTCCAAAATAATTTGCCACGGCATAAACCGAGGTACTAACCCCTAATATGATGACACAGACCGCCGCCGCTGCTGCATGTTTCATTTTATATTTCTTCTGCTTATTTTCTTTCATCTGATCTACCTCCAAAGATATCGGTTCGGAGGACGCCAGAACGTCAAATACTTTCTTATATCTTTCCTTATTCGTCATCTGCCCATTCCTCCTTTAATACATTTTTCAAACGAGTTCTCCCCCTGGACAACCGCGTTTTCACATTACTTTCACTGATACGCAGGATCTGTGCTATTTCCCGAACACTCCAGTCCTCATAATAAAATAAATGAATCACGATTCGATATTTTTCAGGAAGCTTCAGCACTGCTTCAAACAGATAGCTGTCTTCTTCTGATTCGAACGGTAAGGCTTCTATATAATCCTCCAATGGTCTCCTATTCCTATGCCAGAAGGATTTTACAGTATCTTTCGCTTTATTGACTGTCACCCGGAAAAGCCATGCGCGTATATGCTGTTCATCATGAAATTGTTGACTGGATGTATGATAAGCGATAAATGTATCCTGAACCACATCTTTTGCGTCTTCTACATTTTTGCATATATTGAAGGCGGTTACGAACAGATTCGTCTGATACTGCTTTATCAACTTTTCAATCGGTTGCCGCATGGGATACCCCCTGTAAATTTTCTTTGTAAAGGCCTTTACAACAATAAATCGATTAGAACATGGAAAAGGTTACATTTCACCACTTTTCATCACGTTTCAGAATATCTCATAAGAATAAAGCGGTCAAGTCCGCCTCGAACTCCCTAAATCCCTCAGTCCCTGAGGGACTTGCTCCGCTTTGCGTGCTGATGTGCGGCAGCTTTTGCTGCCTTCCTTTGCACATTATGCACATCCCGTGGAGCGTTTTTGTTGTATAGAAAATTTCAGAGGAATTTCCTTTGAAACAAAACCCTCGTTTAGCCAAAAGAGCGCAGACTTCCCCTATCTCTGATATTTTTTCGTTATTTTCAGGCTATGGCGGCCTGTGTTTGGCTGTTTGGCTTCCATCCAAGCTTTCTTAACCTTTTCAGGCAGGCATTTATCTTTCTCTGTTGAACTGGTTATAATAATCAGCTCCCAGCTCCTTATACGGGACTTTTTCTTTCAATACATGATAGATCGCTATCAGCATGGAATGTGCTACCGCTACATAGGCTCTCTTTTTTCCTCTGTGACCGCTTATCCTTGCAAACTGCGCGGAAAAATATGAACTTTTTACCCGTACCGCTGCATGCGCGCAATTGATCAGCGTTGTTTTTAACAGTGTATTCCCCTTTGTTGTTTTTCCTCTTTTTCTTTTTTTGGCATTTTCATTATTCCCCGGACAAAGTCCTGCCCAGGAACATAGGTGCCCTTCATCCAGAAAACGTCCCATGTCTGTCCCTATGTGAAGTGCTATAATGAAGTTGTAACAGGAGTGTCTAATAAGGTATAATTAATCTTATAAAGAAAAGAGGTACTTACTATGCCACAAAG
>JAUNOI010000073.1 GCA_030531165.1 Lachnospiraceae bacterium | reverse complement strand
TAGCAACAAAAAATGCCGTAATTATGCGGCTTATGGCGTTTTGCAAACGCCTATTGTAATTTATTTAAATAAAAGGAGGAATTTATTATGGTTGAAAAAAAAGGTTTTTGGGCAACGTTATTTGGCGGTAGATGTGATTGTGGAATGGATTTTGAAGAAGATACGGGCACGAAAAAAAAGACCAAAAAAGGAGGATGCTGTGATATGCAGATTTTAGAAGAAGATGATAATGAGGAGAGTGACAGAAACAAAACAGATCAATAAGATATTACGTAGGAAGGAGTGGTTATCATATTTGTCTCCATTTGTGAGAGAGAAACTCTCTTACGAAACAAATCACAATTCATCAATATCATTTTTTGACAAATAATATAGAATTGGGTATAATATCTCTAAAAACGAGATGATAAACAGTGGGGTGCTTATGAAAGAGAAAGAAAGACGATGGGACAGCTTTTTATGGGTCTTTATGAAGATAATTCTTTACCTCTCATTGATGGGAGCGTTTGTAATTTGCATGGGAAAGGATAGTCATTCTTTGACAACGCTTTCGCGAACACTGGGAATTATTGTGATCACATTCTTTGTTGTAGAGATGCTGTTTTTATCTATTTATGGAAAATACGACATCGGACGAAGAAAGAGTAAGCCGATCATAACCTCGCTTGCATTGGCCACTTTTTTTACAGATGCGGTCACATATATAGAATTAATGATTATGCGCACCAATCAGCCCAGTATTTATGCATTTCGTCTCAGAAGTATCAGTTGGCTTTTGCTGGCGTTTACGATGCAGGTGTTATTGATCACTATTTTTACTTATTTGGGAAATGAATTATTTTTTATTGTTAATAAACCGGAAAAGACATGCATCGTTACTTCGAGCCAGAAAAAGCTGGATGCTGTTATGCGCGTTATTTCAAAATACAAAAAGCAATATCAGCCGGAGGCCGTATTCGATTATCGTGAAAAAAATATTCTGGATTTGATCAAGGATTATCAGACGATTTTTGTGTATGAGGTTCCGATAAAAAAGCGAACAGAGATTGTCCGGTTTTGTTATCGTGAGAAAAAGGATATTTATTACAATCCGGAGCTTCATGATATTGTGGAAGTGAATGCGGAATACTATTTATTGGATGATGTTTCGATGCTGAATGCGAGAGTGAAGGGCCTGACCTTAGAGCAGCGGTTTATGAAGCGTGCATTGGATCTGTTGATCGCGGTACCGGCGGCGGTTGTATCTCTGGCATTTGGAATTGCAGCAGCGATTGCGATCAAATGCAACGATGGAGGTCCGGTATTTTTCAAGCAGAAGCGTGCAACATTGAATGGAAAAGTATTTGAGGTATATAAGTTCCGGACTATGAAGCAGAATGTCGAAAACAAGTCGGTCCAAAAAGGGGATGACCGGATTACAAAACCAGGTAAATTCCTGCGGAAAACGAGAATTGATGAGATTCCTCAATTAATTAATATTATCAAAGGGGATATGTCTTTTGTTGGTCCGAGACCGGAGATGCTCGAGAATGTAAAAGCCTATACTGAAAAACTTCCGGAATTCGAATATCGTCTTCGCGTAAAGGCTGGGCTGACCGGTTATGCCCAGGTTTCGGGTAAATATAACACAACGCCGAAGGATAAACTCGTTATGGACATTATGTATATTGAAAATTACAGCATATTAAAAGATATTCAGCTAATTTTCCAGACGGTAGGTGTTATTTTAAAGCCGGACAGTACGGAGGCATTTGATAGCGAGATAAACAAAAAGCAGCTGACTTTCAAACCTGCAAAAGAGGATTAAGCTACTTTACAAATATAATAGAATGCGATAATATAGTAGTTAGATTAATAAACATGAGATTTCTTCAGGGCAGGGTGTGATTCCCTACCGGCGGTGAACTGTTGAACAGTAAGCCCGCGAGCCGTAAGGTATGATTCGGTGCGATTCCGAAGCCGACAGTATAGTCTGGATGAGAGAAGAGAGTATGATTCACTTTGTGTTGTATAAGTTTTGCTCTGAGTATATTTATATTCAGAGCTTTTTTATTTGCGTGAAGGTACAAGCGCGGAAATAACATTCGTTATTTCATTTGCCGCCGCACGATAGAACCTTTCGAGTAGAATCTTCTCAAATCATCATTGAAGATTTACAGAAAGGAGATAATATGGAACATTATTATGTAGGATTTGATGCGGGAACGCAGAGTGTGAAAGTGGTTATTTGCAATGAAAAGATGGAATGCATTGCATCTGCGAGCAAACCGACTACTTTATACTATCCAAATCCGGGATGGGTGGAAATGGATGTCGATGAGTATCTGAAACTTACAAAAGAATGCATGAAACTCTGTACCGTGCAGATGAAAGAAAAAGGGCTTGATATCCATTGCATTAAGTCTATTATGGGTGATGGAATCATTTGTGGAATTGCGGGTGTGGATGCGGATGGAAATGCAATTACACCTTATATTAATTATCTGGATTCCAGAACGGAAGAAGATGTACGATATATTAATCAGTTGGATCTGGATATTTGGGGCAGAGAGACCGGGAATGCTGAAGCCAGCTGCATGTTTCCGGCACTGATTGCTCGCTGGATTTTGAAAAATAATCAAGAATTTCAACAAAACGGTGTGAAGTTCGTTCACAATGCACCGTATATTCTCGCTCATTTGGCCGGACTTAAGGCGGATGATATGTTTATCGACTGGGGAGCGATGTCAGGATGGGGACTTGGATATCGGGTATATGAAAAACAATGGTCAGAAGAACAGCTGGATATTTTGGGAATAAAAACTTCTTATATGCCTAGAATTGTGAAACCGTGGGATATCATTGGCACATTAACAAAAGAAGCAGCTGAAGAAACCGGATTGCCGGAAGGAATACCGATTTGCGGGGGTGCAGGAGATACGATGCAGTCGATGATCGGAAGTGGTATCCTGGAAGCAGGGCACGCGGTTGATGTTGCCGGGACCTGCGCGATGTTTTGTGTTTCTACCAAAGGAATTATCCCGGAATTAACGAAAAAGGGGAGTGGATTGATCTTTAACAGCGGCACGCTGCCTGACAGTTATTTTTATTGGGGATATATCAGAACAGGAGGTTTGGCGCTTCGCTGGTTTAAAGATCAGATTTGTAAGCAGGAACAGGATGAGGGTTACTATCATTTGATGAGTGAGCGTGCAAGGGAAGTCCCTGCAGGATGCAATGGCGTTCTGTTTTTGCCGTATTTAACCGGTGGAATGGGAGAGCAGGCAAATGCATGCGGATGCTTTTTGAATATGACGCTGGATACGGATCAGTCTGTCCTATGGAGATCTGTCTTAGAAGCCATTGGTTATGATTATATGGAGATTACCGATGTTTATCGCAGTGCTGGTGTGGATTTAAGTCGTATTGCGATTACGGAAGGCGGAAGCAGGAATGACTTGTGGAATCAGATAAAAGCGGATATGCTGAATGGAGATGTGGTAACGCTCGAAAATGCCGGCGGCGCAGTAGTGATGAACTGCCTGTTTGGTGCATTTGCCGTAAAAGATATCGAAGATATCCATCATAAGCTGGAAAATTATTTAAAAATTAAAAAAATTTATAAACCGAAAGCAGAACTTACGAAAACGTATCGTGAATTTTATAAGGTTCAAAAAAATCTTATTAAAGATGATATGAAAAACGTATTTGCTTCGCTGGAAGCGATACGAAAATAATCTGCATAGAAATCAAAGAAATACAAATACTATCAGAGCAGAAAAGAAAAAGGAGGAATTGATATGCCATTATTAACATGTTCTGCTCAGAGTTGTATTTATAATAAAGGGATGAACTGCAGCCGTGGAGATATTCTTGTCGAAGGAGAAAATGCACATAGTATGGAAGAAACATGCTGTGATAGTTTTGAAGAAAGAACAAAGTATGGTGCAGAAAATTCAATGGGCCACGCATCTGCAGTGATTGATATTGACTGTAAAGCGGAAAGCTGTATGTATAATGATAAGTGCAAATGTACAGCTGGAAAAGTCGGTATTTCGGGAGCCAGCGCCTGCGAAGCGCAGGAGACGGAATGCGCAAGCTATCGGGAACGATAGAAAAATTATAATTTTATATATTGGTGAAAACTAGAAAAACAGGTGCTTGTTAAATTTTAGATTAACAAACACCTGTTTTTACAAATAATGGATAAAATAAAAGGCTATTGTAATAAGCTATGCTCAATTACGTAATTTTTGAATGTCTGGGCTGCCGGGGAGATGTATTTGCCTTTTAGAAAGGCCAAATAGAAAATTCTCTGCCAGTTTGGACTTGTGATTTCCAGCTTTCTGACATTCATGGTATCCAGGATCGGCATATCAGGAACAATCGCAATGCCAAAACCTTTTGAAACAAATCCTGCAACAACCTGATCTTCTTTGATTTCATAAATAACCTCCGGATAACCTCCGGCTACGTCAAACAATTCATCAATAATTGGACGAAGACCACTTCGCTTTGAGAAGATGATCTGCGGATAACTAAGAGTTTCAGATAAAGTGATTGACTTGCGTATCGCCAATGGATGATCCACAGGAACGACCAAAACGAGTTTTTGCTGTGCGATAGGAATAAATTCTATCGAAGGTTCTTTTGGTATTTTTGAGCAGATAACCATGTCATATTTCTTGCTTTTCAAGCCACTTAACAGGTCTTCCGTAACCCCCGTGCTTAAATTAAAATCGACGTTTCTATCGCTGTATTCTTCCTTGTATCCTTTGATCAGTTCGGGAATCAGTTCAGTTCCTAATGTTCGTAAGAAACCGAGATCGATCGTCCCTTCACCGGCACCGGCAGACTTTAAAGTCTTGATTCCGGAATCAAGGATCTCCATAGACTTTTCAACATCATCCAGAAACATCTGACCGTATTTTGTTAATACGATATTGCGCCCCTCTTT
This sequence comes from Lachnospiraceae bacterium, assembly GCA_030531165.1. Classification (GTDB taxonomy): domain Bacteria; phylum Bacillota; class Clostridia; order Lachnospirales; family Lachnospiraceae; genus Fimousia. The sequence continues at coordinate 5,988 of JAUNOI010000073.1, read as the reverse complement.
TTCGAACAGATTGACACCTAATTCCTGTTCGAGTGAAGCAATTGCATGGCTCAAACTGGGCTGGGTAATAGAAAGTTCCGCCGCTGCTTTCGTATAATGCTCCCAGTGAGCAAGTGTAACAAAATACCGTAAGTGGTATAAGTTCATTTTTCTCCTCCTCATGTGTATCATGTTTGTTTTGTAGTACTGTGTGAAGTAACATAGTTATATTATAGCATAATATATTCACAAAATCTATTAATTACTTCGATATTATCAATTTGTTATTGTGAAATAGTTGTCTTATAATAAATTTGTAAAGTAAAAGGTGACCGGAGAGTGAAGCGTAACACTTAATGGCAATACGAAAGGAGTTTTTTATTATGTCAAAAAAATACCCAATTACAGTTAGTTCTTGGACTTTAGGAGATCAGTGTAAATTTGAAGATCGTGTAAAGGCAGCAAAAGAAGCCGGATACGATGGAATCGGTCTTCGTGCAGAAACATACGTAGATGCATTGAATGAAGGTTTATTTGATGAAGATATCTTAGCTATCTTAGACAAATACGATATGAAATGTACAGAAGTTGAATACATCGTTCAGTGGTGTGAAGAAAATCGTTCTTATGAGCAGAAATACAAAGAACAGATGTGCTTCCATATGTGTGAATTATTCGGTGTTAAGCAGATTAACTGTGGGTTGATGGAAAACTATTCTGTAGAATATACAGCTCAGAAATTAAAAGAATTATGTCACAGAGCAGGTAAATACATCATCGGTGTTGAACCAATGCCTTACAGCGGTATTCCTGATGTAGCAAAAGGATGGGCTGTTGTAGAAGCTTCTGGATGTGATAATGCAAAATTAATCTTAGATACATGGCATTGGATGAAGGCTCATCAGCCAATCGATTTAGAAGTATTAAAAGATGTACCTGCTGATAAGATCGTATCTATCCAGATCAATGACGTTTGGGAACGTGATTATGCAAAATCTATCTTAAGAGACGAATCCATGCATGATCGTTTAGCTCCAGCAGCAGTTCCTGGACCAGGTCTTGGCTGTACAGCAGAATGGTTAAAGATGGTAAAAGCAAAAGGAATCGAACCAAATGCTGTAGGTGTAGAAGTTATTTCTGATGCAATTTTAGCAGAAGGAATTGAATCTGCTGCAAAAGTTACATTCGAGGGAGCAAAAGCTGCATTAGCAGAAGCTTGGCCGGAAGTATTAGAAGACTAATTGTAAATCTTCATACATAATTATTATTTCACATTTGCGATACAGTCAAAAAACGGCTGTATCGTAAGACAAAAACATCTTAACAAAAACTCTCCTTATAAATATTATGAGGAGCTCTACACAATATAAAACACAAAGAAAAATACCCTAAAGGCCTGATTAATATTTAAGAAAAGGAAGTGTATCTAGTGAAATTTAACGCAATGTTTCAACCAATTCAGATTGGACCTATGACCGTAAAAAACCGATTTGTTGTACCTCCAATGGGTAACAACTTTGCAAATACAGACGGAACTTGGAGCGAACAGTCTATTGCATATTATGGAGCGAGAGCAAAAGGACAGTTCGGTTTGATTACCATTGAAGCTTCTGTTGTCCACGAAGGAGCAAAAGGCGGTCCTCGTAAACCATGCTTATATAATGATGATTCTATCGAAAGTTTATCGAAAATCTGTGACGCATGTCACGCAGAAGGCGCAAAAGTATCGATTCAGTTACAGAATGCGGGACCGGAAGGAAATGCAAAAAATGCAGGAGCTCCAATTGAGGCAGCGACAGCGATCGCATCTGCCGACGGAAGAGACATCCCAGTAGAAGTATCAACAGAAAAAGTATATGAATTAGTCAAAGGCTATGGACTTGCAGCAGAACGTGCGATGAAAGCAGGCGTTGATGCAGTTGAAATTCATATGGCTCATGGATATTTAGTAAACTCTTTCATGTCTCCAAGAACAAACAAACGTGTAGATGAATTTGGCGGTTCTTTCGAGAACAGAATGCGTTTTTCTAAATTGATCATTGATGAAGTAAAAGCAAAAACAGAAGGTAAGATTGCCGTTTTAGCACGTATTAATTCTCAGGAAGATATGTTCGGCGGACTGGACAATCATGATATGTGTGCAATCGCTGCATATTTGGAAGCATGTGGACTGGATGGATTACATGTATCCCGTGCTGTTCATGTAAAGGATGAATATATGTGGGCACCTACCGGAATCCATGGTGGTTTTTCTGCTGAATTAGTTGATAACATCAAGAGAAATGTATCAATTCCGGTTATTACCGTTGGACGTTATACAGAACCACAGTTTGCAGAACAGATGGTGAAACTTGGAAGAACTGATTTGGTTGCTTTTGGACGTCAGTCATTAGCTGATCCTGCTATGCCTTTAAAAGCACAGGAAGAAAGATTAGAAGATATGACTCCATGTATCGCATGTTTACAGGGTTGTGTTGCAAATATGTATGCAGGTCAACCAATCCGCTGCTTAACCAATCCACAGCTTGGATATGAAGCAGATGGCATGCCAGCAGCTGAAAAATCCAAAAAAGTATATGTGATCGGCGGCGGTGTTGCAGGTATGTGCGCAGCTTATGTTGCAAAACTCCGTGGACACGAAGTTACATTATTTGAAGCTACTGATAAATTAGGCGGAAATATGAGATTAGCTGCATATCCACCTGGAAAAGGCGATATCACAAATATGATCAGAAGCTACATTGTAAAATGTGAAAAAGCCGGCGTTGAAATGAAATTAAATACAAAAGTAACAGCTGAAATGATCAAAGCAGATGCTCCTGATGCAGTTATTCTTGCAACAGGTTCTGAAACTCTTATTTTACCATTTATCAAAGGTATCACAAATCCTGATATCGTACATGGTATTGATTGTCTGGAAGGTACTCGTCCGATTGGACACAAAGTATTAGTTGTCGGCGGCGGAATGGTTGGTGCTGAAACAGCAGAATTTTTAGCTGAACAGGGACATGAAGTATCTGTTATTGAGATGAGAGATGCGATCGGACCAGATGTTATTCATGAACACCGCGTATTCTTAATGAAAGCATTTGAAGAATATAAGATCGAACAGATTACAAGTGCTGCCGTATCAGAAATTTTCTCTGATGGCGTAAGCTACAAAAACGCAGCAGACAGATCCGATGAAACAATTTATGAAGCAAGAGGATTTGATACAGTTGTTCTTTCTATGGGATTCAGCTCTCGCTATACACACCGCGAAGGTCAGGATGTTGTTTATGATTTTGCAGATGAACTTAGAGCAATTGTTCCTGAAGTACATGTAGTTGGTGATGCGATGAGAGCTCGTAGAGCTTTGGATGCTACCAGAGAAGCATATGATGCTGCAATGCAGTTATAAATATTTCTTATAAAAATAGTATAAAACATTAATATATGATGGGGCTGTCGAATCTGGTGAATCCGAGCCCCATCACTACCCGATAAAAATATCTCTTTAACAATTTTGGAGGAAGAAAAAATGGAAAAAAGAATTGACGGACATACCGGTCTTTTAGCACTTTTTGGAACACCTGTCGGACATTCCGGTTCACCGGCTATGTATAACTTCTGTTTCCAGCATGATGGCTTGAATTTAGCATATATGGCATTTGATGTAAATATTCCGGATATGGAACAGACATTGAGTACAGTAAAATTATGGAACTTAAGAGGCGGTAACTTTACGATGCCTTGTAAGAATATCGCTGCCGAGTTAATGGATGAAGTATCTGATGCTTCTAAGATCATCGGTGCCTGCAATGTATTCGTAAACAGAGATGGTCAATTATATGGCGATGTTACAGATGGTAAAGGTTTTATCAAAAATTTAAGCGTAAACGGTGTAGAAGTAAAAGGCAAGAAAATGGTTGTTCTCGGTGCAGGCGGAGCAGCAACTGCAATTGAAGTTCAGGCTGCCTTAGATGGAGCAGCAGAAGTTGCAATTTTCAATCGCGATGATGAATTCTACGAAAGAGCAGAAGGAACCGTTGCAAAATTACAGAAAGAAACTCCTGATGTAAAAGTATCTGTTACAAAATTAGAAGAAACAGATAAATTAGCAGAAGCAGTGAAAAATTGTGATATCTTAGTAAATGCTACATCTGTTGGCATGAAACCGATGGATGGACAGTCTTTGATCGATACAGCATTATTAAGAAAAGACTTAGTTGTAGCGGATACTGTTTATAACCCTGAAAAAACACAGTTAATCTTAGATGCTGAAGAAGCAGGATGTGCTGCTGCTATTGGCGGAAAAGGTATGTTATTATGGCAGGGCGCTTTAAACTATGAGTTATTCACAGGAAAGGAAATGCCGGTTGAAGAATATCAGGCATACCAGGCTGAACAGGCAAAGTAAAATTCATAGAACATTATGATATTTGTTATGAGCGCGGGTATTTCCCGCACTCATACTCTTATAAAGTAATAAGTTAAGAAGTTAACATTTAATGACATACTTCAAAACGTAAAAACGTAGTTTTGAACGTTGAAACTGACAACTTAAAACGAGAAAGAGGAGAAATTAAAAATGAAAGCTAAAAAATATTTCTTGTCCATGGTCGCTGTTTATATGGCGTATTTGACACATGGTATGCAGGCTCTGATTTTTTCACAGAACCAGGTGAACTTTGCTATTAAATGGGGATTTGATATGTCTGATCCTAATTCTGCTGCATATGCAGCAGGTGCAGCTGCTGTATCTACGGCAATTGCTTGGACCGGTTTTGGTAAATTTATCTCAGTATGGATTGGTGGAGAAATCTCTGACCGTGTAGGACGTAAAAAATTAATGATCGGCGGAGCCGCTCTTTATATCATCTGCTTTGCAGGTATGTTTACAACAACAAATGCTACAGTTGCAGCATTCTTAGGTTTATTAGCCGGTGTTGCTACTTCCGGTTTCTGGGATGCATCTGGATATCCAGCTGTACAGGAAGCATATCCGGCAGCTCCAGGTACTGCATTGATCATGATCAAATTCTTCGTAGCATTGTCAAGTATCTTCTATCCACTGATCTGTGTTAAGACAGCAGAAGCAGGCAACTGGCAGTTTAACATTATCTTACCGCTCGTATTATCGGTAGTGGTATTAGTATTAGCTGTTCTTGCACCATTTGCGTATGATGATGAAAAGAAAGCTGGCGCTGCAGGCGGAGTGGATGCTAATGCAATCGCAGCTGAAATTCAGGCTGGTAAAGATCGCCAGTTAGTTGCTCCAGGCGCATTTACAAAATTCATTACATACTTCTATGCATTCTTAGTAATGGCAGTTATGTATGGAGCTCAGCAGTATACAAAGGCATTCGGACTTGCATATTGTGGATTGAGTGAAATTCAGGCAGCTTCTATGACAACAATTTATCAGGTTGGTTCGATTGCGGCTGTTGCATTCTGGGCTGTTATGATGAGTAAATTAAAATGGCATCCATTAAAAGTATTGATCGTTGACTCGGTGATGACAGCAGCAGCATTATTAGTTGTACTTTTGGTTCATCAGGTAGCAATTATCTACGTGGCAATTTTAGTATTAGGTTTTGGATGTGCCGGTGGTGCTTTACAGACAGGTCTTTCTGTTGTTCAGGAATTTGTTCCGGGACCAAAAGGACGTAATACAGGTATCTACTATACTTTCATGGGACTTGCTTCTTATACATTACCAACAGTAGTAAAACAGTTAACAATCATGTCAGGTGAATCTGCTGCTACATATACATTAATGATGTTAATGTGTGGTTTAGCTGTAGTTCAGACAGTAGCGACTGTATACTTAATCGCAAGATACAAGAAAGTATTCGGTAAGACTCCATTAGCTCAGTAATTACTGAATTAGTATTAAAAATTAATAAGGAAATATCTTTAGAATTCTTAACTTATTTCATATAAAAGACCCGGTTTGTTCCGGGTCTTTTTTCATTGTATAGGAAACTCACATGCTTCTATGAAGCACCACAATAAATGAAACATGGC
>JAUNOI010000072.1 GCA_030531165.1 Lachnospiraceae bacterium | reverse complement strand
GTTTCATTTATTGTGGTGCTTCATAGAAGCATGTGAGTTTCCTATACAATAAAAAAGAGACTATCGCTTACATAAACCATAGCCTCCGATGTTTTTCCATTATACCATTTTTTGATATATTTGAAATTTCATAGTTACATTTCAATCAAATCCTTCACAACTTCACCTGCAATGATCAATCCAACGACGGGTGGTACAAATGCAATGCTTCCCGGCGCAATTCTTCCCGCAGTTCCTTTTAATTCCACTTCAGCATCATCGTCAACAACCGGTGTTAACGGCTTTTCTTTTGAATAGACGACTTTCAGCTTTTTGATCCCCCGCTTTTTTAGTTCTCTTCTCATCACTTTCGCGAGAGGACAGACCGACGTCTTGTAAATATCAGTCACTTCAAATGCTGCAGGATTAAGCTTATTCCCGGCTCCCATCGCACTGATGATCGGTGTCCCGGCTTCCTTCGCCTGCATGATAAGTGCGATCTTTCCTGTTACCGTATCGATTGCATCGACGACATAATCATACTGCGCAAAATCAAACTGATCCTTTGTATCGGGCGTATAAAACAGCCGATAAGTATGAACAACACAATTCGGATGAATATCGAGAATCCGTTCCTTGGCAACCTCTACTTTATATCTGCCTACGGTACTCCACGTTGCAATAACCTGACGATTAATATTCGTCAGGCTGACTTTATCATCATCAATGATATCTAAAGTACCGATTCCGCTCCGTGCCAGAGCCTCAACCACATATCCCCCGACTCCGCCGACTCCGAATACCGCAACCCGTGCATTCGACAACCGCTGCATCTTCTCTTTGCCGATCAACAATTCCGTTCTTGAAAACTGATTCTGCATCTTCTATTCCTCAACACTTCCAATCATATCTTGTAAAGTCACGCTGTCCGTATATTCATGAATCACATCGCGCAGTCCTTCCCAAAATTGAACCGTTCTGCACTCTTTATAGCGTGTACATTGATTCGGCATGTCCTCAATACAGGTAATCGGGGATAAACTCCCTTCCGTTGCGCGCAAAATCTGTCCGACCGTATAATCTTTCGGCTCATAAGCCAGCTTATAACCGCCATTGTTGCCGCGAAAACTTTTCACATAACCGGCTCTCGTAAGCAACGGCATGATCTGTTCCATATATTTGATCGTAATACCCTGACGCTCCGAAATATCCTTCAGCGGAATACAATTTTCCCGGCTATAAAGAGCCAGATCGATCATAATCCTGAGCGCATAGCGACCTTTTGTTGATATCTTCATCTTCTTCCTGCCTTTATTCTAAATTTTAATTCCTACTTTATACATATATTATGAGGGATTACAGAAAAAACGTCAAGTTTTTCTTTTCGCAATCCATGCATAGCTGAATTTGTATAATTTCGGGCAGTAACCGGAGGAAAATGGAAAAAGATGCAGGAAAGGTACCCTCCTGCATCTCTTCTGTAAATCAATCTCTCCGCCGCAAGCGGATTTCTATTCTTTATAAGAAGATATATTTTAAAATAAATAATACTGCCAACACATACATTAACGGTGTAATCTTTTTTGTATTACCGCAGATCACATTGATGATCACGTAAGAGATAACACCGATTGCGATACCTTCTGAGATACTGTACATCAATGGCATGCATACTAGACAGAGATATGCCGGTATCGCTTCCGTGAAATCATTAAAGTCGATTTCGGTTACAGCACTGATCATTAAAAATCCAACGAAGATCAATGCAGGTGCTGTGGCAAAACTTGGAATCGTTGTAAATACCGGAGCAAAAATAATCGCAAGCAAGAATAAAACACCCGTAACAACAGAAGCCAATCCCGTTCTTCCGCCTTCTGCAACACCAGATGAACTTTCCACGAATGTTGTTGTTGTAGATGTACCAAGGATCGCACCGACAGATGTTGCGATCGCATCTGCTAACAGCGCATATTTGATGCGCGGCAGTTTGCCATCTTTATCAAGCATATCCGCCTTATTTGCAACACCGATCAATGTTCCTAATGTATCGAACATATCTACAAATAAGAACGCACACATAATCGTAATAAAATCAAAAATACGGATGCTTTCACCCGAAAGATCAAAACATTTGCCAAACGTCAATCCGAGCGAAGAAATATCAAAGCTTGACCATGACGGAATCAGCGAATAGAAACCATTTTCCACATCAATCTGATAGATACCGGTGAACTGGCAGATGATTCCAAGGATCCATGTGGCGAAAATACCGATCAAAATGGAGCCTTTCACATTCTTCACGTATAAAATTGCTATGAGCAGCAAGCCGATGATTGCGAGCAGCGCTCCGATTCCGACTGTATGGAAATCTTTTGTAAAGTCTACGACCGTAACCAGAGTCGTCGAATCTACAACAATATTCGCATTCTGCAAACCGATAAATGCAATAAATAAGCCAATGCCGACCGACACGCCTTTCTTTAACTGAAGTGGAATCGCATTAAAAATTGCCTCTCGGATATTTGTCAACGACAGGACAATAAACACCAGGCCCTCGACAAATACGGCAAGTAATGCAAAATGCCACGAATATCCCATTGTTCCGCAGACCGTATATGCAAAGTAAGCATTTAATCCAAGTCCCGGCGCCAATGCAAACGGGTAATTCGCAAGCAGAGCCATCGCCATGCAACCGATAAACGACGCAATTGCGGTTGCCATCAAGATTGCATTCGTATCCATGCCGGATGCAGCTAAAATAGATGGATTAACCGCGAGGATATACGCCATCGTCATAAATGTTGTAATACCTGCAACAACTTCAGTTTTTACAGTCGTATTGTTTTCACTGAGTCTAAAAAGTTTTTCTAACATTTTTCCTTCCCTTTCTTTTCCTCTCTTTATGAGTAACAAAAACAGTTCTATCATACCACATTATCAGACTTTTTGCATATATAAAATGGAGAATCTTGAAAGAGAAGGATCATCTTTTTTACAAGTCCAGATCTTTTATAATATCCGCAAGCAGATCAGCAGATTTTTTCAGCTTTTCCTGTTCTTCATGATTAAGAGAAATCGGGACTTTTGTCTCCAATCCGTTTTTCCCCACAATCGCCGGCATACTCAAAACAACATCTTCAATTCCATATTCCCCATGCATCATCGATGATACGGGCAAAATCGTCTTTTCGTCCCGTAAGATCACTTCACAGATCCGTTCTATCGCCATCGCAATTCCATAATAAGTCGCACCTTTTCTCTCTATAATTTCGTATGCACTGTCTTTCACTTTTCGTGCAATTCGTTCTGCTGCATGTTTATGATCATCATAATGTCCCCGCATCTCACAAAACTGATCCAGCGCGATCCCCGATACATTTGTGCTGCTCCATGCAGCAATTTCACTATCTCCATGTTCTCCGATAATAAAAGAATGAACACTCCGGTTATCTACCTGTAAATGTTTTCCCAATTCATATTTCAATCTTCCGGTATCCAGCACAGTTCCAGAACCAATGACCCTGTTCTCAGGAAATCCGGATATCTTCAAAGCGGCATAGGTCAAAATGTCCACCGGATTTGAAACGATCAGCAAAATTCCCTGGCAGTTCCTCTTTGCAATTTCCGGTATGATCATTTTAAATATATTGACATTTTTATGAACAAGATCCAATCTCGATTCTCCCGGTTTCTGTCCTGCTCCGGCTGTAATGACAATCATTGCTGCATCCACAATATCATCGTAATTCCCGGCATAAATTTTTATCGGACGCCCGAAAGATCCTCCATGGCTGATATCCATTGCTTCACCTTCCGCTCTCTGATGATCCGCATCAATCAATACCATTTCCGAAAATAAACCGCTTTGCATCAGGCTGAAGGCCGAAGCAGATCCGACAAACCCGCACCCGATCACAGCTATTTTTCTTAAATTCACATTTTTTCCCTGATTCATCTTATTAAAACCTCCTACTATTCTATGTTAGGATGGCTGTTTTCAAAAGAAAAAATTCAAAAGTTCTGATTTCAATCTATAAAAGAAGCCTTATGATATGATAAACTAGATGAAAGTCATGTTAAAATTAGATCATAAAATGACAGATGCAGGAGGAACAGATATGTCATTTACAGGCATTTTTAAAGCAAAAGACGGTTTAGTCGCACTTGCGGATTCAAAAGGTTCAATTGAAATCAACGGAAAGTTAACCGAAGATCCGAGCAGAAATCCTCAGAAACTTTTCGCATTTCCAAATGGCGTTGCGGTTACTTATGGTGCAAATCAGATTTTAGTTCAAAATCCCAATCAGATTTTTACAGACAAAGCATATGTGGAAGATCTGGTGAACGAGTATCTGCTAAAACATCATACGTTGGATTCTAACTTTTTTCAGTCTCTGCTTATTAAAATGGGAACGAACCCTTCGAATAAAAAAGAACCGATTGAATTTATCCTTGGACGCAAAGTCTGGGCAGGTGAGTATCGAATTGAATTTCATCGTATCGGATATGATTATTATGTTGAAAAAATAGGTTCGCCAAAAGAACATTATTTTATCGGCGGCTTTGAACTTTACAAGCAGGCATTTGAACAGTTCCATTTTCTATCACATGCTACTTCTGCCGAAATTCTGAGAAAATATGCCGCTGGAAAATTACAGCAGCTCATAGACTTATACGATCAGGTACTTCCATATAATCCGGTCGGAGGCAGTGTAAAATCCTATATTCTGCGGTAACATACCTTATACGTTATAGAAATCCTCTTCGGTGTGACAACATATAGAGAGAAAGATCAATTTCCTATCTGTATATCGCAGGAAAAGAATTTTCGCAAAAAGGGAAGACCGCAATCTTCCCTTTTCGTTCGCTTTATATTTATTTATCTATCACCTGTTATCTTTACGGCAGTTCCATATACAACAACCTCTGCCGCACTCTGCATAACAGAAGACGAACCGTACCGGATATTGATGACCGCATCCGCGCCGAGAGCTTCCGCTTCATCTACCATACGTTTTGTCGCAATCTGACGCGCTTCATTTATCATTTCCGTATATCCGACGATTTCGCCTCCAACGAATGTCTTCATGCCTGCCATAAAATCTTTCCCGATATTTTTTGACTGCACGATTGTTCCTTTCACAAGTCCCAGCGCTTTGATCTCTTTTCCCGGAATATAATTAATATTTAACAGCTTCATCCTGCTCTCCTCCTTCAATCTCCTGAATTCTCTGCCGTAACGCAAGTAGTGTCCCAATTATGATTATAATCGGTATACACATGATGCCTGCAAATAATGGTATCGGCAGTGGATCCGTTAACTCAGCGTATATTAAGATTGCCATAAACAAAGCCATTATCAATACTACAACAATTGCTGCGATCCACGGACCCTTTTTTTGTTTTGTCTTATCAATGCTATGAAGATTCATAAAACGTATGCCTCCTTCCTCGATCAGACTCATCTGCTCCAGGTAAGACAAGGCATCTATGGAGAAATATTCTGCATTCTGACTTTCCATACATTCACACATATTTTGCATTCTTTCCAGATTTTTTCTTTCATGTGCCAAATGTAAAATATGGGATTCCATGCATGCTTCTAAGGTAACCTCTCCATTCTGGACACGATGAATTTCTTTAATCGGAACAGAAAGCTTCCGGAGCAGCTTTATTTTATAAAGTTCATTGACATCTTCGTCTGAATAATTCCGATATCCGTTATTCCGATTTCGAGTTGGATGAATTAATCCCTGATCTTCATAAAACCGGATATTCTTTTTTGTGATACCTACTTTTTGTTCCACTTCGTTAATTTTCATCGTCATTCCTCTATAAAATGCCTTTTCTATAAGCTCAGAATAAAGCATACAGCAGGGGGAAGGTCAAGCTTTTTTCAAAAAATTTACCTCGCATAGTCTAATGCTTATGATATTTTCGCTTGGATTCTTCGTATTTTGGTTCGCAAGTCAAATGCATGCCTAATTTTTTAAATATATTCTCATCCACCGATGATAAAAGAACCGTTGTATGTGCTTCACAGCCTTTTAATAGCGGCAGCTGCATCATGGCAAGTTTCGCAACGTCACTTCCTGCTGCACTTGCTGATAATGCAATTAAAATTTCATCAGTATGAAGTCTCGGATTCTGACTTCCCAGATACTGTGTCTTTAAAGTTTGGATTGGCTCAATTGCTTCCGGTGAAACTAATTTTACTTCATGATCGATTCCAGCAAGCACTTTTAATGCATTTAATAATGCCGCAGCTGATGCACCCAGCAGATCACTCGTTTTTCCTGTTACAATGGTTCCATCAGGCAATTCGATCGCTGCTGCCGGATGTTCTGTCTCCACTTCTACCTTCAATGCACTGTCTACGATCTTACGGTCTTTGACTGTTACTTTCGCCTGCCGCATCAATGATTCCAGTTTAAATTGGTCATCTTTTGTCTCGCCTTTTCTTTTCTTTTCACATAAGCATTTGTAATATCTGCGTATGATTTCCTGCTGAGAAGCCTTGCAGCACGCCTCATCATCGATAATACAATTGCCTGCCATATTAACACCCATATCTGTTGGCGATTTGTATGGACTCTCTCCCGAAATCAACTCGAACATCGCATTCACGACCGGAAAGATTTCAATATCACGGTTATAGTTAACAGTTGTCTCTCCGTAAGCTTCTAAATGAAAGGAATCAATCATATTCACATCATTTAAATCCGCCGTAGCCGCTTCATAAGCGAGATTAACCGGATGTTTTAACGGAATATTCCAGATTGGAAATGTCTCAAACTTGGCATAACCCGCTTCTATTCCGCGTTTGTGTTCATGATAAAGCTGTGACAGGCAGGTTGCCATCTTTCCGCTTCCCGGTCCCGGAGCCGTAATCACAACTAATGGCTTTTCTGTCTCGATATAGTCATTCCTTCCATACCCTTCATCGCTTACAATATATTCAACATTACTCGGATATCCCGGTATCTTATAGTGCCTGTAGGATTTTATGCCGAGCGAATCCAAACGCTTCTGAAACTGCTCTGCCGCAGGCTGGTCCGCATATTTTGTCAGGCACACGCTTCCGACATATAGGCCGACGGACTGAAATGCATCGATCAAGCGTAGCACATCCATATCATATGTAATTCCGTAATCTCCGCGTATTTTATTCGATTCAATATCTTCAGCACTGATGACAACAACAATCTCAGCCTGATCTTTCAACTGTAACAGCATCTGCAATTTGGAATCCGGCTCAAACCCAGGCAAAACCCGGGATGCATGGTAATCGTCAAAAAGCTTTCCACCAAACTCTAAATATAATTTATTGTCAAACTGCGCAATCCGCTCGCGAATATGTTCCGACTGCATCGCAAGATATTTCGCATTATCGAATCCTTTCTTCATAAATAACTCCTTCATCTTTTCTAAAATTTAAGTATTATGCTGATTTTTATTAACTATTCTACTATAACACCAAAATAAAATTAAGAAAATACTTTTTAAAAGATTCATAAAGGGAAGCAGAAATTTTGTCAAAAGAACAAATTCTATATAATTCAAAGACCGTCACACAAGTTTTTTGTATGACGGTCTTGTACATAGTCTTACACTTCTTCAATTGCATTCACCGGACATCCTTCCAGTGCTTCCTGCGCTTCATCCATATCGGTACTGATATTCATTGCTTTGGCAACCCCTTCATCTGTCATCTCAAATACTTCCGGACAGGTATTCACGCATAAGCCGCATCCAATACAATTCTCATTCACATAATATTTCATCATAAACACCTCTTTTGATTTGTGCAGACCGCAAAAACCAGTTCGTTACGATTGATCCGGTCCATGATAATAGTTATGTCCATATGATGCAGCTTTTATAACATGTGAATTAAAATCTATTGAATTTCTTCCAAAATCTCTCTCAACTTTCCTAAAACAGCATCTTCTTCCATCGGAGCAATCGTCTGATAAGCAGCTTTTTTCAGACCTTCACTGGCATTTCCAACTGCATAACCGTATTTTGCCCGTTTGATCAACTGAATATCATTATCTGCATTGCCAAATGCAGCCGTTTCTTCATATGTAATGCCATAATGCTTTTGAAGAATCTCCAATGCCCTGCCTTTGTTGCAGTTCTTACCCGTAAAATCAAGATATACCCTACCCGCAATACAGACATCCATACGATCCGACCACTTTGCTTTTAGCGCATCTTCTACTTCCTTTGGAATTCCATTCGGGTGATACAGAGATACTTTGCTGATCCCTTCCAGCACTTTTAAGTCAGGTACCGCCTTTATCTGACAACCGTAACTTGAAGTCAGCTGAAGAAATGCTTCTTCCTTTTCATCAATAAAATTCCAATCCGGCTTACTTGGCATATAGATAAAACCGCGGTCAGCAAGGGCTTCCAGATCTCTCGCAAGTTTCAGATAGTCTCCTTCTTCAAACTTCATGGATTTTGAAAAATCCTTTGTCACAATATCCGTGCCATTATCGGCAAGATAAGAGATTTCATTCTGAATTGGAGCAAATACCTTTTTAATACTCGTCTTTTGACGGCCGCTCGCTGCAACAAACATGACACCTTTTTCCTGTAATTTTTTTATTACTTCAAAATATTCTGGATTCAGGTCCATGCAGCTCTCAGGAACAAGCGTATCATCCACATCCGTAACAATTAATTTAATCATTTTCCACATTCCTTTCGCATTCCGATATGCTTATTCTAAAACAAAACTTTCTTTTTATCAATATTTAAAAGTACACACTGATTCTGGTCCCTCTTCCCGGGGCACTGTCCAGCTTGATCGAAGCACCATGAATCTCCACGATGTGTTTTACGATCGCCAGTCCGAGTCCGGTTCCACCGGTTTCCCTCGATCTGCTCTTATCGACCCGGTAAAACCGCTCAAATACGTGCTCCTGCATTTCCTCGGAAATACCGATTCCATTATCCTCAACTTTCAGATACCCTCTGTCATTTCTAATCCCTGCGTATACGATGACCGTTCCTCCTTCGTTATTATATTGGATCGCATTTTGAACCAGATTCGTAATCAACTCCTGAATCATATGGCGTTCTGCGTAAACCATACAGCTGATCCCACTGAAGACAATCTGGATATTCCTTCGTTTCGCATTGACGCAGAGAGAATTTACACATTCTTTTGCCGTCTCGTAGAGATCGATATGCGCAAAGTCATGCGGTATCTCCCGATGGTCGAGTTCCGATAACTGAATAATATCGTTGATCAAAATAACAAGCCGGTCGGCATTTTTACGAATCTGTTCTGCAAAATAAATTTCCTGATTCGGCTCTGCCATGTGGTTCTCAATTAATTCAGCATAACCGGAAATCGCAGTAAGCGGCGTTTTCAATTCATGTGATACGCTCGCAGTAAAGTCCTGTCTGCTCTTTGCGGCCGCCAAAATATTCTCATGCTGTACCCGAATCTTGTCGGCAAACGGAACCAGTTCCTTATAAGCGGGCTCCTGAGAACTGTCGTCCAGATTCTCCGCCATCTTCTCAATCGGTACCAGGAGCTGCTTCGTCAGAAGATAAGAAATCCAGATACAGAGCAGAATAATTGCCGAAACAAGCCAGAAGATAAACGGAAGAGAGGACATAAAAATACTTAAAATCGTCCTCGCTTCCGTGGCTACGCGCACGACTGTTCCATTTTCAAGTTTGATCGCATAATAATACGTATCCAGATTCAATGTATCGGATTTGCGCACTTCTTCTCCGACGCCCGTCTGAAAAGCCGCTTTTATTTCAGGGCGATTTTTATGGTTTTCCAGAGAAGATGCATCCATATCATTGTCATAGAGCACGGTTCCATCAATATCGATCCACGTAATTCTTAAATTGTCGTTCATTAGATCATCCAGATTTTTGAGGATCCGGTCCGTCTGGAAATTGTCAGAAGATTTGTAGATATCCTGAAGCATATCCATGTTCTTTAACAATTCCGCCTCAATCCTCAGGTCATTTCGAACCTGACGTTTAAACAAATTATAATAAATTGTCGTTGTTCCAATCGTCGTTGCGATAACCGCCAAGATCGCGATGATCGCAAGTCTTAAATTAATTTTCTGTTTCATGCCAGTTCCTCAATGATATACCCGACATTCCGGACTGTTCGGATAATTTTACCGGAATTTCCAAGTTTCTGACGAAGTGTTTTAATATGAACGTCTACCGTTCTGGATTCTCCTTCAAAATCCGTTTCCCAGACCTGTCTCATAATGGATTCTCTTGACAGAACGATTCCACTGTTCATCATCAGATAACGCAGCAATTCATACTCTTTAAATGTTAATTCAATCTCGGCTCCATCTACTTTCACTTTTCGTTTTTCATGATTTAAAATGACTGAGCCAATCTGATATTGCTTCGGCTTCGAGTCAGATGCCCTGCGAAGAAGTGCTTTTACTCTTGAAAGCAGTTCCATGATCGAAAACGGCTTTTTAATATAATCATCCGCCCCATCATCCAAGCCTTTTACCATATCCATTTCCGTCGATTTTGCCGTTACCATAATGACCGGCAGGCGCCTCGTCTCTTCTTTTTTTCTTAAATCCCGAATAATTTCATATCCATCCTTATCCGGGAGCATAATATCTAATAAGACGAGATCAGGAATTTTTTCTTCCAGTTTTTTTTGAAAATCATTTGCATTTTCAAAAGCACATACTTCATAATTACTGTTTTTTAAAGCAATGGTTTCAATCTCTCTTATATTCTCATCATCTTCTACTACATAGATCAACGTCATTTTGTGTGCCTCCTTTTACGTGGAGTATTTATAGTTTGATGCTGCATTATGATTTTTATCAAATCATAAAAACAATTCCTTTTCTTAATAGTATCATAAATTAAATTTTTGAATGTAAAATCTTCGTAAAATTTTTTCACTTTACCAAAACTTTACATTACTGCGATTTTGGATTTTACATAAAAATGCTATATTTTTTACATAAGTTACCTACAAGGAGGTGTTATTGATGGAAAATAAAATGTTTTGTTATCAG
>JAUNOI010000071.1 GCA_030531165.1 Lachnospiraceae bacterium | reverse complement strand
CTTCCGCATGATTTATGGGAAACAGTCATCTAACGATGCCTGTGGTGTTCCTGCCTGCAGAATCCAGACAACCAGTTGTTCCAGCATTCTGCGCAATGTCCCATTCCAAGAAGTTTTCTACTGTCAGATATAAACCTCTGGTCTTTGACAAAAATCTTTTCGCCTAAAACCAGATAAAATATATTGACTTCCGATATCAAAAGGCGTTTGATATGCGCTAAAATAAATGTATTTCAATTTAGCAAAAGATACAGGCGGTTTTGCTATGAACTATAATCTGGTCACTAATAGCAAGAAAGCTTCTTTGAATGTGGCATTGTGCAGAGTATTTGTACAACTTGCAGTTCGGATTCTATACACAGGAGCACAGGCAGACGGCTTGTGCCGGATGCTTTCCATGAATACAGGCACAAAGGAAGCTTGCTTGCATTTGTGCCTATTCATGGGAAAGTTGTGTGCTCCGTCTGTTGCCAAAATCCGCCCAACCGTTCAAACGCAGTGCGTTTTGGGCGGACTCTTCGAAAAAGACGAACTGCTTATGTTGTACTTATGCTCTGTTACACCAGCCGCATGAAAAGAAGGTTTCTTGCTCTACAAATCACAATTTAAATAAACACATTAATAATTCCTATCACAAACCCGATTACTGCTCCCAAATTAACGACCGCATTTAACTCTTTTTTCATAATTGATAACACCAATTTTTCAACTTCTGCAGCATCCATCTCATTGATTTTATTTTCTACAAGCTGCTGAATATCAAGCTGGCAAATAATATCATGCATTTTACTTTTTATAAAAGATTCATATGTGGAAATTGCAAGTTTTTTCAAAATTTCACGTTCCTCATATAACTTTTCACCATAAACAGAAATCGACTGATTCAATAACTGATCCGCTTCCATATTAATTGCTGACGCGATAAACAACATTCCGTCATTCGCAATGTAATCATTTACTCTCTCCTCAATTTTCTTTGCAATCGGAGTAAGCAGCTCATCTGAGACCATTAATGCGAGCAATGTCCCTTTCACATGCTGATTGACCTCTTTTATTACTTCGGATGCAACGATTCTTCCAATATCGGCCGTATTTAAATAATATTCAATCTTGTCCACAATTACTTCTTCAATCGCATCTTTTTTCTCCTCAATTTTTTCCATAGTTACATATTCACGCATTACTTCATGGAGAGAATTGGTGTTTTCTGTCTGATTTTGCAGAAAATTTTCTACTTCCCCGGTAATTTTATCCTTCATGGAATCGGACAGCAGCTGCTCAGATAACATTTCTTCTGTTAACAGCTGTTCACTAACCGTATTTCCAACCGCTTTTGCGAGCCGTCCCTGCCCTTTGGGAATCAATCCTGGTGTGAAAGGCAATGTAAAATTCCCAATTTTTACCGGATGTAAGGGGCGAAATAACATTTTTACTGCAATACTATTTGTAAAATAGCCGATGACAGCTCCAACTAACGGACCTGCGATCATATTTAAATCCATAAACTTCTCACTTCTTTCATCTAAATTTTTTGTTTGTAGATATGATTATATGTTTTTTTCCAAAAAAATCAATTATAATTTTCTTTTTTTCAACAAATACTACGATTACAACAATATTTTTACAAAGAAAACAGGAGCAGTCAAATGAAATCAAAGGATCAAATCAATCAGGATAAATTAATTGACAAGCAGCTTGATGATGCATTTTTCAAAATATCCAATGCTGCTTGTCCGACCGAATGTACCGGTCTTGCCTATCGCCCGGCACAGGATATGGAAGAAAGAGATCGATACAATGATATCTATCATTATCTTCCTCCGACGGAGTCGATCAAAGAAAAGCACCGATAACTTTCGGTTCAATTTTTAATTTTTCATGTGGAAAAATGTATTGACAAATAGATTTTACACAGCATATAATATAACAAATCGAACTCTTTGCACTGCATTTATCTACAGTACAAACTGAGCAGGCCAGGCATATGCCGTTGGAGCCGGGTCACTTCGGTGACAGTGGAATCGATTCTTTCATCCACGGGACAGTAGTTACTTTATTACTGATTCGTGGATGTTTTTTATTGCTATTGCATGAGAATTTCAGGGTAGATTCATCTGCCACCTGTTTTCAGATAATCACAAATCAGTCCGTCATAAAGTTTCTATTTTATTATATAAGAAATTTATTATGAACACGCAAGTGCCATAGAGCTATCCCACTTAACCAAGCATATTAAGGAGGTAACATTATGGAAAAAACTGCAAACAAAGTTTCAGCTGTTAGTATTATCGGGAATATAATCTTATCTGTTTTCAAGCTTGCCGCCGGAATTCTGGCTCATTCAGGAGCCATGGTCAGCGATGCGATTCATTCCGCATCTGATGTATTCAGCAGCATCATTGTCATTATCGGTATTCATTTATCCGCAAAAGCATCTGATAAAGATCACCCTTACGGACATGAACGGCTCGAATGTGTTGCTGCCGTTATCCTATCTGCGATTCTTTTAGTAACCGGTATGGAAATCGGCTTTCAGGCGTTTCAAAATATTATGAATCGCTCTTATGAAATATTGCAGACACCGGGCATCTTAGCATTGATTGCCGCAGTCGTCTCAATTTTAACAAAAGAAGCGATGTTTTGGTATACGAAAATAAACGCAGAGCGCATTGATTCCAGCGCATTATTAGCAGATGCATGGCATCACCGTTCGGATGCGCTTTCTTCGATCGGTGCATTGATCGGAATTGCAGGTGCACGCATGGGTTTTCCAATCATGGATTCGATCGCAAGCTTAATCATCTGCTTTTTTATCGCAAAAGCCGCTTACGACATTTTTTCAGATTCTATTAATAAAATGGTAGACCGTTCCTGTGATGAAGATATGGAGCGGGAAATTTATCAGCATATTTCTTCCCAACCTGGCGTTCTTCAGGTTGACCTTTTGAGAACCCGGGTATTTGGCAACAAAATCTATGTGGATCTGGAAATTGGAGCAAATGCTGATATTTCACTAAAAGCCGCCCATGATATTGCCGAACAGGTACACAATACAATTGAAGCTGCATTTCCAAAAGTTAAACACATTATGGTGCATGTCAATCCGGTAGAATAAAATTTCTTTCAATCCGAAATTGTACAGAATATTCGTACAATTTACAATTCAGATTCTATATGTTGGAGCATAAGCAGACGACTTTTATTAGATGCTTCCATGAATACAGGCACAAAGAAAGCTTGCTTTCATTTGTGCCTGTTCATAGGAAGATCATGTATTCCATCTAAAAAAGTTTTCTAAATTACTTATGCATTTGCCAATGCCTGTTCAAGATCTGCAATAATGTCCTCTGCGTTTTCAATACCAACACTAAAGCGAATCAAATCTGGCTGTACACCAGCTTCTAATAATTCCTGATCATTCATCTGGCGATGTGTATGGCTTGCCGGATGCAAAACACAGCTTCTTGCATCTGCTACATGTGTAACGATCGCGATTAATTTCAAACTGTCCATAACACGTACACATGCTTCTTTACCGCCTTTAATTCCAAATGTAATAACACCACAAGTACCATTTGGCATATATTTTTGTGCCAATGCATAATTCTCATCCGATTCTAACTCCGGACTATGAACCCATGCAACTTTCTCATGATTCTGCAGATACTGAGCTACCGTTCTTGCATTCTCACAATGCTGCTTCATTCTTAAATGAAGCGTTTCCAAACCAAGGTTTAATAAAAATGCGTTCTGAGGCGACTGGATAGAACCAAGGTCACGCATTAACTGCGCTGTCGCTTTCGTGATATAAGCGCCCTTACCAAATTGCTCTGTATACACGATTCCGTGATAAGTTTCATCCGGCTGTGTCAGACATGCATATTTGTCTCCATATGCCTCCCAATCAAAATTACCGCTGTCTACGATAGCACCGCCGACACAAGTTGCATGCCCATCCATATATTTTGTTGTAGAATGCGTCACGATATCAGCACCCCATTCAAATGGACGACAGTTAATTGGAGTTGGAAATGTATTGTCAACAATAAACGGAACTCCATGTGCATGTGCAGCTTTTGCAAACTTCTCAAAATCCAATACGACGAGAGATGGATTAGAGATACTTTCACCAAATACGGCTTTGGTATTATCCTGGAAGGCTGCTTCCAACTCCTCTTCCGTACAGTTCGGATCTAAAAAGGTAGCATCTACTCCCATTTTTTTAATCGTATGTGCATACAAATTATATGTACCACCATAAATCGCACTCGTGCATACGATATGATCGCCTGCTTCACAAATATTCATAATTGCATAAAAATTAGCTGCCTGGCCGGAGGAAGTCAGCATTGCTGCAACACCGCCCTCCAGATCACAGATCTTAGCTGCAACCGCATCATTCGTTGGATTTTGCAATCTGGTATAAAAATATCCGCTTTCCTCCAGATCAAAGAGTTTACCCATATGATCACTGGAATCATACTTAAATGTTGTACTCTGATAAATCGGCAGAACTCGGGCTTCTCCATTCTTCGGCTGATATCCGGACTGAATACACTTTGTTTCAATTTTATAGTTACTCATCATTTGCCTCCTCAATTATAGGAATATTTTATTATTAAAATAGTATCACATTTTTTTTAGAAAGTACACCTCGAAAAAAGATCAAGTTCAAACATCTATTTTATTAAATTCAATACATTTTTCGAATTCTGATGAAATTCAATGCTCGAATATGTGTCAGAATTAACGACAACAACCGGCGTAGCTACAGAAAAATTGCTTTCTTCAATTGCCTGTCGATCAAATGTTGCTATTAATTCGCCTGTCTCAACATGCTGGCCGGGTTCCACCATAACATCAAAGTATTTTCCCCCAAGCTGCACAGTATTGATTCCGATATGCACGAGAATTTCTGCTCCGAATTCCGATGCAAAACCAATCGCATGTTTCGTATCAAATACAGCAGTTACATATCCCGTAACCGGCGCATAAACATTTCCATCTTCCGGAATAACCGCAAATCCTTTACCAAGCATTTCAGCAGAAAATACGGAATCGTCGATTTCATTCAATGGAATAATCTTCCCTTTTATTGGAGACCTCACATGCTCTTCCTTCGCACGGTTCCCCTCTGCCAGATCATCCACTGCAATAATTTCTACGTCATCGGACAAATCACTCTCCAGGTATAATTCCAGATCTGATTTTATAATCGTAACATTCGGTCCGTAAATAATCTGAATACTATTTCCCTGACGCAAGATTCCACTAGAACCGGTCTGTCGGATCATCTTTTCACTGACGAGATCCGGATTCTTCAAACTGCAGCGAAGCCTTGTCGCACAACAATCCAGATTATAAAAATTATCTTTCCCTCCTAACGCCCTTGAAATCATGATCGTCAATTCCTGATCTTTGATTTTATTGTAATCTTTTCTTGCCCGTTTCGCCTGCATATGTTTTTTCGTATAAAGCCGCGTTACCTCTCCGTCATCTTCCCTTCCCGGTGTTTTCAAATTCAGACGGAGAATCAAAAACTTAAAAATAGCGTAATATAAAAAGAAATAGATGATACCAACGATAACGATCATAATCCAGTTCGTCTTATCATTTCCCTGTAAAATACCAAAGATAATCAGGTCAATCATCCCTCCTGAAAATGTCAATCCTACCGCAATATTCAATATATGCGCAATCATATAGGCTGCTCCGGCAAGAATCACCTGCACCACATACAAGATTGGAGCGACAAACAGGAAAGAAAATTCGATTGGCTCTGTAATCCCCGTTAGCATTGACGCAAGTGCTGCGGACAACAAAAGTCCTCCTACCTGCTTCTTTCTCTCAGTTTTGGCGCAGTGATACATTGCAAGTGCTGCCCCTGGCAGTCCGAAGATCATAAAAATAAACTCACCGGAAAAAAATCTACATGCTTCTGCACTAAAATGCGTCGTAGAAGGATCTGCAAGCTGTGCAAAAATAATATTCTGTCCGCCTTCTACGATCCTTCCCGCAACCTCCATAGAACCGCCGACTCCTGTCTGCCAAAATGGCATATAGAAGACATGATGCAGTCCAAACGGCAACAGCGCACGTTTTACAATACCAAAAATAAATGTTCCTATATAACCGGTCCCTGTCACAAGTCCTCCAATCGCATAAATGCTCTGCTGAACGACGGGCCAGATAAATGCCATTAAAATGCCAACTGCAACATATACGACTGAACTGATGATCGGAACAAAACGATTTCCCCCAAAGAAGGAAATTGCATTCGGCAATTCAATTCTATGAAAACGATTATGTAAAAAAGCAACTCCAAGTCCGACGATAATTCCACCAAACACACCCATCTGCAATGTATAAATTCCAACTGATGAGGTAATCATTCCGCTTAGAACATCTGCAGAGGGTTCTCCGCTTGGCAAAATAATCCCCTGAATCGTTAAAACTGCATTGACAGATGCATGCATAACAAAATATGCAATTACCGAAGAAAGTGCTGCAACTTCTTTTTCCATGTGTGCCATGCCGATTGCAATTCCAACTGCAAAAATCAATGGAAGATTATTAAAGATCGAACTTCCTGCCCTGCTGAGAATCATAAAAAATGCATGTAAAAAAGTTCCTTCTCCTAACACAGATTCCAAGCCATAGGTCCGAATCATCGATGAACTCGTAAAGGATGTTCCAATTCCTAATAAAACCCCCGCGATCGGTAAAACTGCAATTGGAAGCATAAAAGACTGTCCAATCCGCTGAAAAATACCAAATAATTGATTTTTCATATACTACCACCTTCTTAATTTTTTTCTTTATAGGATACTACCATCATACCATAGATGATACTATTTTATAAAGAAAAAAGCCCGGATAAACCGGGCTTTTTTAATCATCTGCTCTATATTACATTAAACCGATAACGTGGAATACGATACCAACGATGAATAATGCGATGATAATAACGATTGGAGATACGTTTTTCTTTAATAACCAGCAGCAAAGTAATGTTAATAATAAACCTGCAAATCCTGGAATTAAAGAGTTTAAGTTATCCTGTAATGTTGTAACTTTTACAGGGTCTAATGCAAGACCTGAAGCATACTGAGACAATGCTGTCTGGATACCTGCTGTTCCTTCAGGAAGTGCACTCCAGTCAATATATGCGCCTTCACTTAATGTAACTTGCGATACAACAGGTGTAAAGCTTACGCTTACCCAACGGTCAACTAACGCACCTAATACGAACATACCGAGGATAGAAGCACCTTTTGTAACTTTTCCTAATAAACCGCCTGATAAGTCTTTTGTAATAGCGGTTCCTGCTTTGTAACCGAATTCCTGTGTATACCAGATAAATGCCATACGAATAACGTTCCAAACTACGAAGAATAAGATTGGACCCATAATACTTCCGCTCATTGCGAGAGAAGCACCTAAAGCACCTAAAATAGGACGAGCTGTGAACCAGAATACCGGATCACCAACACCAGCCAAAGGTCCCATCATACCGACTTTAACACCCTGGATAGCTGCATCATCTACAGGAGCACCGTTTGCACGTTCTTCTTCCAAAGCTAATGTAACACCAACTACAGGAGCTGCTACATATGGATGTGTATTAAAGAATTCCATATGACGTTTTAAAGCAGCGATCTGTTCGTCTTTCTGAGGATATAATTTCTTGAGAGCCGGAATTAATGCATAACACCAACCACCGTTCTGCATACGTTCATAGTTCCATGAACCCTGAAGGAGCTGAGAACGAATTGCAACGGATCTTCTATCTTTTTTACTTAAAGTAATTTTTTCTGCCATTTTCTTTACCTCCTTCGATTTTAGTAATCATTCAAAATATCGCCTAATGGGTCACCTGTGTTTCCACCACTAGAGGATCCACCACTTTCAGAAAGTGTAAGGTAAATCAATGCGAAAGCTACACCAAGTACACCTAATGCGATCAATGTTAAATCTGAAACTGCTGCAATTGCAAAACCGATTGCGAAGAATGGCCAAACTTCTGCTGTAGCCATCATGTTGATTACCATTGCGTAACCTACTGCTACTACCATTCCACCACCGATGGACATACCATCTGTTAACCATGCAGGCATAGAATTCAACGCTGCTGTTACAATATCAGATGGAATTGCTAATAAAGCTGCTGCAGGAATTGCTACACGAAGTCCCTGAATGCAAACACCAATAATGTGCCACATTTCAAGCTGTCTGATGTTACCCTTTTCAGCTGCTGCATCCATGAAGTGAACAACAGGAATAGAAAGAGTACGGCAAACCATTGTTAAGAATAAACCTGCTACTGCTAATGGGATAGCTACAGCGATAGCTGTGTTAACACCTGCTACTCCCTGTCCGCCCTGAATTAAGATAATAGCGGAAGCTACGGAAGCTAAAGCAGCATCAGGAGCAACGGCAGCACCGATGTTTGCCCATCCTAAAGCGATCATCTGAAGCGTACCACCTAAGATGATACCTGCTTCTAAGTTACCGGTTACTAAACCAATTAAGGTACATGCTACCAATGGCTGATGGAATTCGAACTGATCCAATACGGATTCCATACCAGCTAAAAAGGCAACAATAACTACTAATATCATTGAAATAATAGACATTATTATTCCTCCTTTTATAATTCAAAATTCGTTGATTACAGTTCAGCTTTTGCTTTGCCCAGCAGTGTCTGGATATCTTCCGGAGAATCAGAAGGTACTTTACGTACATCAAATTTAATACCTTTACTGATTAATTTTTCAATCGTATCAACATCGTCCTTACCCATTGCAACTGCTTTGTTACATACAACTTTGCCTTTTGAATGAGCCATAGAACCGAGGTTGATCTCCTTGATGTCTACTCCACCTTCTACTGCTTTTAAAAGATCCTGTGGTGTTTCAAAAAGTAACATTGCTTTTGTATCACCAAAACGAGGGTCTTTTGCAACTTCGCACATTTTCCAGATAGGTACAACGTGTGCTTTTACCCCTGGAGGCGCTGCTTCCATAATCATCTGTTTACGAAGATCATCTGCTGCTACTGCATCTGATACTACGATAATACGATCTGGAGATACCATCTTTGTCCATGTTGTAGCAACCTGGCCATGTAATAAACGAGTATCGATACGAGCAAGACCGTATTTGATTTTTCCGTCTCCTAATACTGTTCCCTCTGGAATAGCACCCTGAGGTACACTTGCTGCTGCAGCTGCTTCTGCTGGTGCAGGTTCCAATGACTGTGGGTAAATTTTTACTCCGTCCTTTGCACTTCCGGAAATCTGTGCTGCAATCTGATGAGCGGTTGCACTTTCATCAAAACGAGCGCCATAAGCGTCAATTAACATAGGTAAGTTCAAACCAGCTACGATTGCCCATGTGTCTTCATGTCCATTAATTAAACCATTTGCCTGATTAAATGGAGTACCTCCCCATAAATCAACCAAAATAAGTACCTGTTCCGGATCATCGAAAGAAGCAACTGCTTTTTCCATCTTAGCTCTGATATCCGCAGGACCATTTTCTGGCATTAATGTGACTGCTGCTACATTAGGCTGATCACCGAAGATCATAGAGCCAGATTGTAAAATACCTTCAGAAAATCCACCATGGGTAGCGAGAATAATTCCGACCATTTTTTTCCTCCTTTACTTCATTATAAAAATGATATGTTTTTTATCTATTTGAAATCAGCTGCTCATTGGATTTTGCTTTATACCCCTTGCCGGCAAAATCTATGTACACCAATTCAAATATTTAAATATAAATGCTGTATCATCACAGCTTTGTGCAGGCTTGGTTTTATACTTTTCTGAAAAAAGAAAAACCTAAATCCTACTCTTAAATAATCACAATAAAATACAACAAACAAACAATCTTATGCCCTTTTGTATCTATAATTACTTAAGAGTAAAATCTAGGTTTAGCCTGCATTACCAGTAACAATCCCAATGAATTATTATTACTCATGTTCTGTTATCAAACGCTTTATGTGAACAGTAATGTAAGTCATCTCCTCATCAGAAATCTCATGTTCACAAACGTCAAATATATACCGCTTAATTTCTTTTGTACATTCAAAAGCATCCGGATATCTTATGCGAAATAATGCAAGAATATCCTCGTCCGCTTTATCATCATAAATTGATTTCCCGGTAAAAAGCCTTTGAGAGAAAAACTTCAAATGACGAACAAAGCGCTCAAAATAAATTGAATTACGATTTAATTGAATCCCAAAATGTTCTTCTACTATATCTATGATATCTTGAATCATTTTAGTCATAGAAACCATATGACTCATGTCAAGATTTAACTCAGCATTAATAATATGCAATGCAATGAAAGAAGCCTCATCTTCACAAAGCGTCACTCCCAATCTATGCTTTACCATATTAATTGCAACTTTTCCGATTAAATATTCACGATAATAAAACTTCTTAATCTCCCATCCAAACGGATTCTGAAATTCCATGTCGGTCTGTGCCCGTTCAATTGCCATATTAATATGATCTGTCAATGACACATATATGTTCTCGCTCAACTCTTTCTGTAACGAATTCTTTGCATATCGAATAATCTCATCTGCAACCTGAATACGTTCGATCGGTACCTCATTCACCAACTTCTGAAAATTCGTATTCGACTTCTGATCATTGATCGTAAATATCTTTTCTATCTTTTCTTCATCGATCGGGTCATCCGGTCTCTTCTTAAATCCAAGTCCCCGACCCATCACGATTGTCTCACGATTATTGTCATCCCATGAAACAACTATATTATTATTGATTGTCTTCTTTACTTTCATAAACTCATACTTTCCTATATTTTGATTTTCAATTAATAAAATTAAAAACCATCTATACAAAAGAGAAATGAGCACATTCACAACAATCGATAGTGGTTTAGCCCGCATCACCGGTAACAATCCATTACTTTCTACGATTAGAATGATATCATTTTCTCTATGATTTGTCAACGTTTTGTTTCAACTTTTTATATACAAATTTTATGAAAATTTAAGGATTATCTCATTTTTTTAAGATAATCCCTAAAATAT
>JAUNOI010000070.1 GCA_030531165.1 Lachnospiraceae bacterium | reverse complement strand
TCCCTGTTTGGGTCCAAGATTGTGAACGAGTTTAACGAGTTTCGCAATTACCTATAAATAATACATTAAATTAATTTTTTATCAAGTTTAACTAATTAAACTCATTATTTTAGTGAATTTAATTTATTTTTAAGTAAGTACATTTAACTAAAATGAAAAATTGTAAAATTTAGTGTGACAGCCCCAATTATATGAATTTTAGTTAATCCAATAATAGTCTATTGAACAGTTATTGATACTACAAATTTCTTTGATCATGATTTGACTATTACTTTTGCTTTTCCTTATTTGTAGAGATAAGTTCTATATGGGCAAGTTGGAGGGTTTTATCCAGCAGATACACATAATGCCGAAACCCATCTTCCTCTGTCACTTCATAGACCACCCTACTGTAGGTAACTTCTCCATACACGGTTTTAACAGCATCGGGGCGTATCACTCCAGGAACTCCTTTGACGAAATTGTGGCACTCTATCAATTTGATGCAGAGTTAAAGGAATTATTTCTAAAATACCTGCTCCAGATTGAACGTCATGTAGGAAACCTCATGACATATTATTTCATGGAATTGTATGGCATCTCACAGGCAGAATGCATGAACACTTTTTGTCCGTCCTGACAAAATATAGAAATGTCTGCGCCCATAGTGACCACTTGTTTACTTATAAGACAATCGACCAGATATTAGATACTCCGTTACATGCGAAACTAGGGATTCCAAAACGGGAGAACCAATATATGTATGGGTAACAGGATTTATTCGCTGTTATCATTGCTTTTCGTTTTCTTCTACCCAAAGAAGATTTTGCGAATTTCAAGAGAAAACTGATCCGTGAAATTGGAAAACTCAACAAAAAATTGGTACATATTATAAAAAAGAGTTGCTGGAACAAGTGGGATTTCCTGAAAAGTGGAGAAATATTGCATGTTACCGTTTAACACATAAAGAAAAGGAAGATGCCGCTGTAAAAGCAAACATCTTCCTTCTTTTATTTCCGTCTGCACTCCATAGGAAATCCTGAAAATAATGTCACAGACCATCAAATAAAATCTTCATCCCAGTGCAAGTTAAAACACATGTTGCCTTCGCTGCTCCCCATGTCACTGGCCTCCCTCCACAAACGTACCCCCTTTTTCATGTCTTCCTTCGTTCCCCGTCCATCGTAATACATCCATCCTAATGCAACCAGGGCATCGGCGTCCCCCCGCTTGGCAGCCTTTTCATACCACATAAGCGCTTTGCCATAATCTACCTCTGTCCCCACACCGTCATGGTACATCTCGGCACACTGTATCTGTGCATCAATATCCCCGAACTTGGCAGCTTTCTTTAAAAGATTTAATGCCTGGGTATAGTCTTTTGCACGATATGCCTCCATGCCCTTCGTATAGTTTTCTCTGGTTATCCTGTCCTCTCCCATCTCTCTAAAGATCTCGTCAATCATGGCATCGGCCTTCTCATGACCCGAAGCTTTTGCCTTCTCGGCCCACTCAAGAGCGTACCCCAGCTTTACCGGCACTCCCCCGCCTTTGCGATACATCAGGCTGGTTTTAATCTGAGCCTCCACATTTCCTCTCATGGCAGCTCTTTCGTAATAGCCCAGAGCCACTCTGTTATCTGCCTGCGTACCCCTTCCGTACTCATATAGTTCACCGCAGATAAACAGAACATCGGCATCATCTGAATGAGAAGCCTTTTGATACCACATCAATGCCTTTTCCTCATCCACTGCTGTTCCCTCGCCCTTTAGGTACATGCGGCCGCAGCTAGATTGAGCGGCAACATCTCCCTTCTCGGCAGCCTTTTCATACCAGTACAGGGCCTTTTTCTTATCCACCTCTGTTGCCTCTCCCTTATCGTACATCAGGCCATAGTAAAACTGGGCGGTGACATCGCCTTTCTTGGCAGCTTTTTCAAACCAATATAGGGCTTTGGAGAGATCCATCTTTGTACCTGTGCCATTATAATACATCAAACCACAGTTAGACTGAGCAATGACATGCCCTTTTTCGGCAGCCTTCTCATACCAGTACAGGGCTTTTGGAAAATCTTCTGCAGTTCCTTTTCCGTTGCCATACATCCCACCGCAGCGAAACTGGGCTTCCGTATGTCCCATCTTCGCAGCCTTTTCAAAGTAATCCAATGCATCCGAATAAGAGAAAAGATTAAACGCAAGACAACCCATTTCATACATCTTTTTTGCTTCTGCTTTCGTCTGTATGCACCGCTGAATCTCTGTGAGCAATTCATCCGCTTTACTTTTTTCCGTCTTTCCAGCCTGCCTTGCCCATTTCATCGCCCTGTCCAGATCTTGCTCGGCCCCTTCACCTTTAAGGCACATCCAGCCGCATCTCAATTGGGCCCGCGAATGTCCCTGCTCGGCTGCTTTTTCGTACCACATCAATGCCTTCGCAGCATCCGTCTTTGCACCGATCCCTTCGTAGTACATCTGTCCGCAATGATACTGCGCAGTGGCATCTCCCCGATCGGCGGCTATTTCATACCATATCAGTGCCTTTTCCTCATCCACTGCCGTACCTTCACCATTCAGATACATATCGCCGCTGACCATCTGAGCTCCCACATGCCCTTGCTTGGCAGCTCTTTCATAGTACCTCAGAGCCTTGGCCTTATCCACTGCCGTACCATCGCCATTGAAATAGATACTTGCACAAAAAAGCAGCGCATCGAGCCAGTCCTGCTCGGCTGCCTTTTCCTGCCAGTACAGAGCCCTTTTTTTGTCTACTGCCGTACTTTGGCCATTATAGTACATGACACCACAATTATATTGAGCTTGAGCAACTCCAAGCTCCGCAGCTTTTTCAAACAATTTCAATGCCTTTGCATAATTTTTCTCCTTGTAGGCATCAATTCCCTGAAATAATACATCTGTCGGCGTTTTTTTCCTTCCAAACAGACCCATACTGCATCCCTCCCTCATGTCATATAGTTCGATTATATCATTTACTCTGAAAACTTTCAACGTCGTCCGTCTTCTGTGGTCGCTTTCTATGGCCGCTTTTTCAGCTGGCATTTTTATCAAAGAAATGCTGATAGGCGTTCTTCCTTCATATTTCTTGATATCTCCAAATCCTAGACAATATACCAATGCTTTTAGGATGCTTTGCGGTCTTTCCGATAACTGTAGTATGCATTTGGACAGATATCCATTTTTCTTAAGAGCCATCTTAAGCCAAGATCTGTCCTGTGCTCATCAATAAACGGATACTGGTCTAGACGATTTCCTTTGCTTAGATTGTATTCTTTATTGACACTACTTATGGTACGTCCTTCCTCAAGCACAAGAGGATGACCATTTCTTTAAATTCCAGTTCATAAACTTTGTGTACTTTTGCCATGTGTAACACCTTCACTTTCCTTTGATCTATTATAACTTATCCAGTGTCAGTGTTACAATTTTAATTTAGCACATCAACACCTTGCGGTCACTTCGTTTTCAACCTTCACTGTTCTGTTTTCCTCTTCTTTATGATATTATTGTACTATGGGTACATAGATTTATCTATGGACACATATATTTGCAAATGCTATAATATCAATGTAAGGTGGAGAAGGAGACTCTTTATTCTGCCGCCCCAATTATCACGAAGAAAGAAGGTGACACCATGACCAAGGATAAGAAAAGCCGATATACAGAAGCACAAGCTAAAGCCGCAAAAAAGTATCTCAAAGAATCCGTTGAAGATGTTCGTATCAGAGTACCAAAAGGACAAAAAGTCATTATCAAAAACCATGCCGACTTAATGGGAGAAAGTATGAACGCCTTTGTAGTCCGGGCGATAAACGAAACCATGAGCCGGGATAAAGGAAAATCAAATTGATGTTTCTATGCTGTCCGTAACCACCCTATTTGCCCCGTATCGGGTTTTATGCTCTCAGCCTATAAAACCGTCTAAGGCTCAAAAGTCAAAATATGGGCGTTCTGGTAGCCTACACGGGTATTTTATCAGGTTATGAAGATCAGGAGCAGAAAACACCTGATACGGAATGAGACAGGCAAGGAGATTTTTAAAACCTCTTGCGTCCTGCTGCCAGATATGCTATATTGAGAATAGAAAAAGGGAAAGCCAGAAACACACGGCCTACCCTCAAATAATTACGACAACTGTTTTACACAGCCGTTCACTATTGCGAGTAGTGGGCGGCTATTTTCTTCTCTTGAAGATTGTATAACACAAACCAACAAGAGCGACAATGAATATACCTATCTGGATCAAATCCGAATATGTAACATACATTGGCATCGCCCTCCTTTCTTTCGTCTGGAGGGTTAGCCCCTCCGAAAATGGAGGGTAGGCCGCCTTTTATGTACTCTGACTTTCCGTATCTGGATTATAGCACACGTTCCTCTATTAGACAATTACAATATGCAATTTTCAGTTTTCGATTCTTTAGGAAAGGATTTCCTCACTAAAAGTACTTTAATTCCTCATTCTCGACTTGTATAACGTAATTCTCGGCACAAAATTGATTTCAGCGTGTTCCATTCAGTCCTTTCATTCTCTCCGCTGCTGCCCGTTTCTGTTCTTCTGTCATTTTTCGTTCTATATCCTTTGACCTGATAGTGACAAACCTTTTCGGGAATATGTAACGTTTTGCAATCACTTTCCCTTCATACTGTTCGGACTTCCCTCGCTTAAATTGCTCCGGATTCTGCTTTATCAGTTTATCCATTTTACGAATCCACACTGGATCAGCGGTATAAAGTTCTGCTGTATCTTCCTCAGCATTGAAATTGACTATTGTTTCCTGTTCATATCTGCTTAATGCCATTCTCTGGCTGTTCATCACTACTATCCTTCCGGACATCTCCCCACCGCAAAAAGCGCAATTCATTCCAAAATAACGCTAAAGTTTTTCTCTGATACCCGTAAAAATCACATTTCCCATATAGTTGAGTTGTTCTTTTGCCCAACCTCTCCCATGATAAGCCTTTTACAATGCTGTAATATAGATCACTACATATAGCAGCATTACTTTGCATCGCGCATTCCAACAACAAGATATTTTCTTTAAAATCCGGTTGCCTACAATACGCTTTCAGCATCTTTTCTTCTCCCGGTGCAAACCCATAATCAGAATAGCCTTTTTCCCTTGTTTTCATTGCCGACACCTCCGACTTATGATATTTTAGGTACAGGCAATAGCTTTTTCATATCTTCTTACAGGGCAGCAGGTGCGTTTGCTGCCTTTTTCTGTGCAATGGTTCAAACGCTATATGTGATATATTTTCAACATTTCTCAACAGTATATAGCTCATTCCGTAAGTTTTCGTAAGTCTACATCTGAAAATATTAGTTCCCCTGGGCGGTATATATTCAAATCTTTTAGGTTTTCTTAGGTTCTATATCCCGAAAATGTCAAGTTTTGTCGGGTTCTATATATGAAAAAATAACAGGTTTTGACAAGTTGTTTTCTGCTACCACTGCTCCCGTTATGCTCTTTTAGGGTGTCCGAAATATCCCAATCTGTGCTTTTAAGGACTAACAAATCTAACCATATTTCTTTTTGAGCCTCGGAAATCTCGGAATACTTTTTTATGGCAGAAAACAGAGAATAACTATATATACTATCAAAACACACGGATATTCACGATTAATCAAGTATAATGGACCTAATAAATAACACCCTTATATCTCAGCATTACTTAGAAAAACTTAGCATTTCTGTCTGTCCTGCTCTCTCATTCTTCTCTCGGTATGTCATTTAAAATAATCGTATTCGGCTGTACTTTTTCCATAAGTGCGTCAAACTGCTCTTTACTATAAAGTTTTCCCTTATACTCATATTCTCCCGAATTCATAAGTGTAACAATGACAATCGGGGTTTTCAACCGTTCTAACCTTTTTTGTTCCAACTCACTAAGCCTTCTTATATATTGATTCATTTAATCGTCACATCCTTCCCAAACACCCCATTAAAAATTAAAATATCTCTACTTTTCGTTATTCTCCGCATTTTCAAGAGCTTGTAAACGTTCCAAAATGTCTGTTGTTTCCGTCCACGCTTTGCACTGGTTAAACATAATTTGGATGGCATTTACCCTCGTTTGTGGGCTTGTCCCACTATCTCTGATTATGTTCTGTAATATCTCCACACCCTCTGTCATAAATCCCTGCATTTTAGAAACTGCCGCCTTTACAAATTGCAATTTGCGTTCTGATAATATCTCCTGTAAAGTCGGATCATCCCGATATTTTGCTACTGTCTGTGGCGTTACTCCTATTTCTCTGGCAATATCCGACAATTTATCATATTTCAAAAATGCTGCTACAACTGTTTCACTGTATATTCTTTTTCCTGCCAATTATTCCACCTCGCTCATGTTAGTTGCTACTTCCATTACTTCAATATTTCCCGACAAAAATAACAAAACGTGCTGTATATGTAATACCCCGCATATTGCTTATCAATAAACTGTATATTTGTATTGAAACGGGTTTCCCACGTTTTCAGACTCGCCATGTATGCAGCAGGTGCAAATTTTGTTCTATATTTGTGTGCGATAATATCAGAATATCCACCAGGTGCTTCTATCATCAAATAAACCTTGCATCTGTCATTCCCAGCCCGGAGAAATTCTTTTTCAAACCGTTCCCGTTCCTGTGCCAGATTGCCACTTAATTCCTCAAGACTGGCTTTCCTCTCAATGACAATATCTCTATGAAAATAAATGTCCTCTCCTGCTACCGCTGCCGGAAGATAAAAAGAATAATCTCCATATTCCTATTTTTCTTTTTTGTAGGCTATCCCCTGTTTATCAAAATATGACAGAATGTGACTATTCTGCTTCTCCCGGCTATCTACCAGAATAACTATGTTTTTTGTTAACTTCTTTAGTTCTTCAACCGAAAATTTGTATTGCTTCATGCTTTGTCCTGTGCCTTTCCTTTTCGTTCCAATTCGTCCAATATCGCAAGTATCAAATCTTTGCATAATTCGCATTGATATTTCTGCCCGATCCTCCCGGCTTCTTCTAATACCGCATCCCAGTATTCATCACTCCGCTGTACATCATAATATTTCTTAAAAAACGTCCAGATTTCCCCGAAATAGGAAAACTCTGTTTTCATCTCTGCGTTGGTTGCCAACTGCTCCACCTCCACCCGGTTTTTTATTGAAATTTTTCAGGAATTGACCTGATAAGAAAGAACCTCTATTCTCTGAAACCCTTGATTTTACTGGCTTTTTTCGTTGTAATGAGTAAATTGAGTAAAAAAAATGTAAATTTCTCTATATAGTGTTTTTGAAATAGTTACATAAAATTTACTCATTTTACTCAGATTGATATTTTTCAGTATGAAAATGGTATATTTTTCTCATTCTCAACTGGCTCAAATTTGCCTATTGCATACCCTCTCACAACCCTCTTATAAGTCATTCCGTTAATCAATCCAGAACCTAAAAGCCCTTTGCCGTTTAGCTCTGCTGTGAAATTGCTCTTATTCTCTGCCCCGAAACCATTTTCCCGGCACCATTCTGTATATCGCTCATATACTGCCTTTATACTGCTGTTATCTCTTGATTCCTCCAAACATTCAGAAATAAAGTTCCCGATCTTATCACTATTCGACCTATATTCTTCTGTGGCAGCAGCTACAGCCTGCGGCGCAATGGCTCCCTCAGCATAATATTTTTTCAATCCAGCAATACACCAGTTAAGCAAACCACTGATATTCTCCGGTTCTTTTAACCTGTCTTTCAATCCCTTGTCCTGTTCCTCTGGCTTGAAATGTCTATCAAAAGTAATCACATTC
Source organism: Lachnospiraceae bacterium (assembly GCA_030531165.1). Taxonomy (GTDB): domain Bacteria; phylum Bacillota; class Clostridia; order Lachnospirales; family Lachnospiraceae; genus Fimousia. Next base: position 3,314 of record JAUNOI010000070.1, on the reverse strand, counting down.
AACCGCCCGGAAGAAAATAGAGTATCATCAGTTATCAGCGGTAAAAAATTTGTATTGATAAACAACTTAAATACTGGTGTAAACTGAAATTCTGATTGATGTAAATGCCTGGCCGTTATGCTATCCCTACCCAAAAGTGTTTTAAGCAATGCCACATCAAAAATCATTCGTTTCGGCGGCTCACTGGCATTTAAGAAACGGCAACCATCGAGTCTTGCAATATCCCCGGACGCCTGTCGGCTGTCTATATTATTTTTCTGTGCCAATGTTTCCGGCCTCATGTTCATAGCATAACCATCTGTATTCCCTAACATATAAGCATAAGTTTCTACAAGGGTACTTTTTCCATTCCGGATACTAGCTCCATATAGCAAATAGCAGCTTTCCTCATTCGTCCCACCAGTCAAGGAATATCCTAAAAGCTTTTGCAGATATTCAATTTTAAGCTTGTCCCCCTGCAGCACTTCATCAACAAATTTCTCCCATGCTGCACTACTGGTAGCAGGGTTATACTCTACCTGTGCAATTTTCGTCATAAGGAAGTCCGGGGAATGTTTCACAAATTCAAAGGTTTTCAAGTTCAAAACACCGTTTTTACAGTTCAATAAATACAAGTCCCTGTCCAGATCATCATTCACAATAAAATTAATATCCCGGCTATCGTCAATCATGGTTTTCCGTGTCCTACGGCTCCCCATTCTGGCAACATGCTTTATGTATTCTGTTCTTACTGCATCATCTTCTATCCCTGCTGCATACACATATAGAGCATCAGAAAGTTCCTTTGCCTTTTGCTCTGCTTTCATTCCTCCTGTGTCCTGCTGCCATCGTTGCCCGTTAAACCAGTACCATTCTTTCGCTGTAGCGTTGTATCTCAATATATCCCTGTATACATCAGCAAATAACTGTCCGTTACCCTTGTCATTGATTTCGTAACGCTCTGGCTTCAATTCCTTTATTTGATTTATCAGTTTTTTAGGAATTTTCTTCCTCATAGTATATACCCCTCTTTCTTCAATAATTTCTCTATGTCTGCTCTGCTGCCGATCAATCCGCATAATATATCCAGGCTGTACGAAACATTCTGTAATTCAGAAACAACAAAGGCTTGCATTTCAGATAATGGGGAATATACCTTTTCTTCTATCGCCCACTTGTAGAGCTGTTCCCACTTTTTCAGCCTGTTAATCTCGACAATTTTCGCCTCCTTAAAGCGTTCCTCTCTCTCCTGTTGCCGTCGTCTTTCTCTCTTTCTCCGTTCTATTTCTTCCCGGTTGTCAATCTGATCTGATAGAGAATAGGGCAGAGAAAAGGCTTCTACAAGGTACTGGAAAGCTTGCCAATTATTACAGTCTGTAAGGGCAGCAGTAAAACGTATTAAGTCCCCTCCGACAGCAGTCGAAAAGTCATAATATGAATTGCGATATAATTTGCATGAGGGTGTTTTCTCATTTCCAAACGGTGAGAGTATAAAACCAGACTTATTGACCTTATAACCAAAATGCTCCGCAACCTGCCGCATGGTAAGGCTTTCTTTAATCGCGCTGAAAATCTCGCTCATTTACTCTCCCGACAAGCTATCCATATAAGCATCAACCTTAGTGAAATTGATAAGATAACATTTACCTATTCTGATTACTGCATTTGCTTCTTCTGCAATCTTTCTCATAGTGTTTTTGCCAACACGGTACCTTGTGCAAGCATCTTCAATTTTTCCAGTCTTAATTTCTGACTCTGCAAATTGCGCTTTTCTCATTCAATCGCCTCCATAATTCTTGTTAAAATAATCATAACACTACCTTTTTCAAAAGTCGTATACACCTTTTATCATGATTTGTGGTGAACCTTTGTCTTTACAATGCAAGTATATAATGATAATATGTATTTGTCTGTAAGCGAAAATAATCAATTATATTGAAAAAATAGGTAATTTTGTTTATGTACAAATACAATTATATTGAAATAGGGGAACGTATAAGGAAAGAACGTGAAAAGTTAGAATTATCTCAAGATGAATTACTTGATAAAATACGAGATAAGAAAAAACCATGCATTGGGAGAAATACATTGTCAAAATTAGAAAATGGTGATCAAGCAGCTTTTAATGCTATCAGTATTGCAAAACTCACCTCGATTTGTGAAGTATTTAATTGCAGTATTAGCTACTTAATGGGGGAATACTCTTTTCGAAACTATGATAATAAATTCATCTGTGAACAAACTGGATTATCGGAAGAATCTGTAGAAAAACTAAAACACTGGAATGATTTAGCCTTAAAACCAGATAGGGGATATGCTTGGGCAAGAAATTCTATACGTGCGATTAATGATCTATTCAGCTGTGATATATGGTTTTCTCATGATGTATTAAACCAAATTGCCAATTATTGCTATTATCGTAATGTATATGAAAATCCAAATACCAAAAACAAAGAAAGGACTAAGGCTCTACAAAGATTTCAGTTAGCCCTTTTTAATGCCACAAATGGACTATCTGACTGTATCAAGGATATTTTCAAAAACCAAAAAGCACCCGATACCAACTAAGGTATTGAGTACCTGAAAAAGCCCTTGCCAATACACCGCTGACAGGGGCTTTTTTCTTTAAAATCTTATTGAATTGAGGTAAATTTGAGGTAAAACCGCCATTTCGGCAGCAATCCCCTCTTAAACTTTCCTTTATTTCCGGGCTTTTCAGCCGTTTTTACTTATCCAAGCTCTTCATCGTCGGGAATGATAGAAACGGTAAAAGGTGGCTTATTTATTGCATTTTTTCATTTCTAAAAGCAGATTTATACGAATTTATACAAATTTTAGAGATTGCATAAATGAAATTTTTCACCATCTAAAATCAAACTTCTTTGTACTCCCCCATATATTTAAATACTTTTTTATCATATTTTGCTTTTTTATACCAACCAATACCTATCATTACAAGTCCAACAATAATTGTTATATTCCGTATTTCTGAATCAGGGGAAAACAAGCAGGATGCAACAATTCCAGTACCTGCACCCGTAAAAAAGTCTATGATTGATTTTTCATGTTTTATTGTCCCCAATACTCTTTCTTTATCTATTGCCGTTACCATTTTAGAATTCTCCTTTAATAATGTATCAAGAGAGATTCCAAACCGATCACTTATGTCTACAAGTATTTGTAAGTCAGGATAGCTTTTTTCGTTTTCCCAATTTGAAATAGTTTGTCGAGTAACATGAAATAATCTGCCAAATTCCTCTTGTGTTAATTGCTGTTCTTTACGGATATTCGATATTTGATTTCCTATACTCATAATATCACTCCCTTTTCTATTA
>JAUNOI010000143.1 GCA_030531165.1 Lachnospiraceae bacterium | reverse complement strand
CATCATTCTAACAGCACTTGAACATATTTGACATGTGGATTATAATGAGGAATGATATGAAAGCATCAGTTTTCTTTTATGAGATAGGGAGTGTTAGTTTATGAAAGGGAGAACGAATAAGGTCAGAATTATCATAGTGTTCCTTGTTATGATCTGTTTTGGTACATTTATCGGATACGAATATTATATTTCAAAATATCATTTGACAACAACACATTATGAGATTCAGACAGAGAAATTAGATCAGTCAATTCGGATTGTACAGTTGACCGATCTTCACAATAGTGAATTTGGAACAGAGAATGCAGATTTGGTAAAATGCGTGAAAGAGCAGAAACCGGATCTGATATTGATTACAGGAGATTTGCTAGATTTTAACGAGAAAAGGACAGACATTGCGGTGAATCTTTTGAGACAATTAGATGGAATTGCGCCGATATACGTCTCCTATGGAAATCATGAGAAGGAATATGAAACCCGTTATGGGGAAGATATGACGGTTTTATTTGAAAAGGCAGGAGCAGAAGTTTTAGAATATTCCTATAAAGACATTGAAGTGAAGGGACAGAAGCTTCGAATTGGCGGCATTTATGGTTACTGCGTGCCGGAAAGCTTCCTGAAGACGGATGAAGCTGATCCGGAAGAGTGTGCATTTTTATCGGAATTTCAGGATACGGACCGTTACAGCATGCTCCTTTGTCATATGCCATATTGTTGGATTGTCAATGATGCAATCAGCAGCTGGGATGTGGATTGTGTATTGACCGGGCATGTACATGGAGGGCAGATCAGGCTGCCTTTTATCGGTGGACTGTATGCTCCGGATCAGGGATTATTCCCGGGAGAGGAAGCAGGATTATATGCTTCGAAAGATCATAAGAAAGTAATGGTATTGTCCCGGGGGCTGGGAAGTACGGAGAAAATACCGCGATGGAACAATGTGCCGGAAGTTGTAACAGTAGATATAGAGCCGCGGGATTAAAAATATATTGGGTTAGAGTCCTTCTCGTTGGATTACATAGAAAAAGGAGTCAAGTGCATGTTATCAGTAGTAGTTCCTGCTTTTAATGAAGAGGATATGGTATGTCGGGCAGCAAATGCGATTTCTGATCAGTTGATACAGGCCGGGATTGATTATGAGTTATTATTTATTGACGATGGATCAACCGATACGACGTGGGTTCAGATTTGTGAATATGCGGAAAGGGACACCAGAATCCGTGGATTTCATTTTTCGAGGAATTTTGGCAAAGAGTCGGCGATATTTGCGGGTTTGGAGCAGGCAGAAGGTGATTGTGTCGTAGTGATTGACTGTGATCTGCAGCATCCACCGGAGAAGATTGTTGAGATGTATGAGTTATGGGAAGAGGGATATGAGATTGTAGAGGGAATAAAAGCGGATCGCGGAGAAGAATCGAGATTTCATTCTTTTGCGGCAGTATGCTTTTATCGAATCATCAGCAAGGCAGTACAGGTGGATATGGAAAAAGCATCGGACTTTAAATTGCTGGACAGGAAGGCAGTGAATGTACTTTTGAACATGCGGGAAAGAAGTGCATTTTTCAGAGCCTTGTCATCGTGGATCGGATTTGAGACAGCGACGGTGGAATTTGAGGTTGCCCGGCGGGAAGAAGGGACGACAAAGTGGACGACCTGGTCATTGATGAAGTATGCTGTTTCGAATATTACATCTTTTTCGTCTGCACCAATGCAGATCGTGACGGTATTTGGAGGGATGATGCTGTTGTTTTCCATAATTCTTGGTGCCATTGCATTATTTCAGAAGGCAGAGGGGATTGCACTGGAGGGATTCACAACGGTTATTATCATTCAACTGTTTACAGGTAGTCTGATTATGATCAGTCTTGGAATGATCGGCTATTATATTGCGAAAATTTATGATGAGATGAAAGGAAGACCGCGTTATATTATTTCAAAAAAATGTGGTTTTGATAAATAATTTACAGAAAGAACAGGGAAAGTTACGGATAGAACTTCCCT